>SBBH01000075.1 GCA_005239795.1 Planctomycetales bacterium | reverse complement strand
GGGCAGGAGAGGGAACGAAAGTATTCAGCGGGGGGTGATGGTGAGATCATCGAAGAGAGCCCCGCCGCCGCAGACGACGAGGCCGGCCCGCCCTTCCGGCGCTCTTGTTTCCTGCGCCGAGGTTGAGGAAGAGCCGTTCACGCGGCACTGGACGGCGCCGGCGCGGCAGTCGACCTCAAGATGGTGCCACGGGGCGCCGCCCTCTCCCGCGGGGTGAAAAACCGCTTCGGCGACATTGGTGCGCACGCCGTTTTCCACGCGGTAGAGAAGGGATCGCGCCGCCGCGAAGTCCAAGACCGCTCCCCAGTGGTTCGCGCTGTCTTGGTAGCCGAAGAGAAGTCCAGCCTGGGTTTGTGCCGCGTCCCCACTGCCGGCGCGCACCTGCACCGACAGATGGAAGGAGGGGCCCGGAAGGTCGAGGGCGAGGGCCCGTCCCTCGCCGTTCCCTTGAGGATTCCAGGCGAGGGCGTTCGGAACCGACTGGGCGATCGGCACCGCCTCGATTTTCCAAAAACCTGAACCGGGGGGGGGTTGAAGAAAAGAAAGACCGGCCGGCAGGCGCCCCGCCTTGTCCGTGTCGAATCTATAGATGCGTTCGCGTTTTTCGGGAGCGGTCGTGGGGGCGGAAGTCTCCAAGGTGGAGGGGGATGTTGCGTTGGACGGGGAACGGCCGCCGCACCCGCCGAGGGCCAGTCCTATGGCGCAAGCGACTTCAACCCGTCGCGTCAGAAGGGGCATAGGGAGCGGAATTATGGAAACGGAAGGAGCGGTTGTCCAGACCCTAGGCCAGCGTGTCGGCGTGAAAGCTTTTGGCTCCGGCGCCGGTGGGGGCGTTGTCGCTCCCCTGGGGCTCGCGCGATCCCCCGGCGCTGGGGCGCCAACCGAGGATATTGAACATCGTGAGGGCCCCGGCCGCAAAGCGGAGGAACCCCGGATAGTCATTTCCCAAGTTCAACGGGTTATTGACGGGTGGCATACCTGTCCTATCTATCGGCAAGAGAAGGGGGGATCCGTAGGGGGGATCTTCAAAAAATCGTGATTTTGTCGAAACGTGCGCGCCCAGAGGGAGTCGGTCACGTTCGGTCGCCTCCCGGCGACCTCAATGTCCTTTCAGGAATGCCCATTTCGTCGAGCGTGGGTCAGATCCAACGCGCGAGTCGTAGCGTCGTATGGCTCGGCTCTGCATCAAAGACTTCCATTCAGCAGAGCGATGGCCAGATTCAAGGCGCGGGCCGCGAAGGCTGTGTCTCGTGGCGACACGGCGAGCGGCCCGCAACGTAGAAGATGGCCGTCGATCTGCTGAATGGCGCGCCCAGAGGGAGTCGAACCCCCAACCTTTGGCTCCGGAGGCCAACGCTCTGTCCAGTTGAGCTATGGGCGCGTGAAAGCGCCACTATAGGGAGGGGTCGTCAGGCTGTCAAAATCGGCAGGTCTACTCGATCCGGAAGCTTCCGCAGATCGCGAGGAACTCCGGCTCGTGCCGAGCAAACTCTTCCGCCGCGCCGGCGGCCGTCACGACGTAGCCGCGGCGCCCCTCGACGGCCAGGTACGCCAGGGATTCGAGAGATCGCGACTCCAAGGTCTTGCGGTAGCGGATCCGCTTGGCGGGGGTGTTTCCCAGCCGGACATCCTCCGCGGAGACTCCCACGGTCCCTTCGATGACGTCGGAGAGCCCCTTCAAGTTGGCCGTCAGATACTCCTCGAGCGTCGTGGCCTCTTGGAGCTCCTCCACGAGGAGATTGACGTTTTCGCGGAAGGGATCGCCTGGCCCCTCCAGGGGGCTGAAGGCGATGAGTGTCGTTTCCTTGAGATTCTCCTGAAGGGTCCAGGTGCGCGGGAACTCGATGGAGAACCCCTTTTCGCGGTCGCGGACGCGTTTCGTGGCGCGCGGGGGGGCCTTGGCGGGGCGAACCCTGAAACTGGCCAGGGTCTCCTTCCAGAGCGGCGCCAAGCGCGCGGTGTCCGCCTCGGCCGAGCTCGCGGTCAGGATGTAGATGTCGCGGCCGGCGCTCGCGAGCTTGACGCTCACGCGACAGGCCGTCCCCCCCGCCGCAAACGTATAGGCGAGCTCATGGGAGGAGGCGCCGGGAGGGGGGGCGCGCGCGGCGACCTGCCGGAACTGTGGCAGGGTCTCACGCAATTGTTCCTGATGGGATTCGAGATAGGCCGCGAACAGCATGAACGGGGGAAGCGGCTCGGTTGTGATGACGACGCTCGCCCTGAACGCCGAGGCAGGAGCGGGCTCGACGGCGCTTACGATCGTGCCGGCCAGGCCTTCTTTGATCGACCAATCCGCGGGGAGCGAGACGGTCAGCCCATGCTCCGGGCTTTCGAAGGCTTGAGTCGCGGGAGCCGCCTGGGCGCAGGCGGTGACGCAGAAAAAGAAGAGGATTTTTTGAAATCGCGCGCACATGGCGCGAGCCTAGCACATTTTTCCGAACCGGAGGACGACTCTATCGCGCCTGGCGCAGGGCGCCGGCGAGGGTGTCGATCTTCTGGCCGCCGATCTCTAAGGGGTCGATGCGCGTGATCTGCCATCGGCCGGCGCGTTCCGTAAACGCCAGGGCCCACACGGAATCGAAGGGATAGGGAAAGCGGCATTCAGGGGCCGGCAGGAACCTCACCCGAAGCCGCGCCTTCGCTTCGGCGCCGTCGGTTGTGATCTCCCGCTGAATCCATTCGAGGCTTCGCGGCGGGAATTCGGCGAGGATTTTTCGGGCCGCGTCTAAGAGAGCGGTTCTATCGAATCCCTCCTGGGAGAAATCGGGTGCCACCGCTCCCAGCATTTCCTCGGCGTTTCGTCGCACGGCCTGTTCGCTCAGGCGGTCGAGAGTCCCCTCGATCTCCTCCTTGTCGGTGGTGATGAGGAGGTCCAGTCCCGCGGCGAGCGCCGCCGCGGCCAGGATCAGGATCGCGAAACGTTGCCAGGTGGGTAAGGAAGTCATGGGTCATGAGTCATGAGACAATGAAATCCTTTAGCCCACGGCACGAGGCTTATGGCTCGTGGCTTGCTGGATCGCCTCCCGCAGGATATCGATTCCTTCGTCGACGAGCGCTTTTGCGACGTCGAGCGGCGGCCGGAAGCGGAGGCTCCGCACGCCGCAGGCGAGCATCAACAGCCCCTTGTCGTAGGCGGCCTGCTTGACCGTGTCGCGCGCGGCGCCGTCGGCGAGGTCGAAGGCGCACATCAAGCCGCGGCCTCGGGGGTTCGTGACGAGCTGGGGAAACGCTTGGCTTAAGTCCTGGACGCGTGCCAGGAGGTGTTTCCCGACCGCGGCGGCGTTGGCCACCAGCTTGTCTTTTTGAATGATCTCGAAAAAGCGCGTGGCTCGGACCATATCGACAAGATTCCCCCCCCAGGTGGAGCTGACGCGGCTTTTGACCTTGAAGACATTGTCCGGGACTTCGTCGAGCCGGCGGCCGGCGAGGACCCCGCAGACCTGGACCTTTTTCCCGAAGGCGAGCAGGTCGGGCACGACGCCCAACTGTTGATAAGCCCACATCGTTCCGGTGAGGCCGATGCCGGTCTGGACCTCGTCAAAGATGAGGAGCGCGTCAAACTCGTCGGCGAACTTGCGCAGCATCTGCAGAAATTCCGGGCGGAAGTGGTTGTCACCTCCTTCGGCCTGGATCGGCTCGATGAGGATCGCGGCGATGTCGTCGGGATTCTTCCTGAAAGCCGCGCGGATCGCCACCGCGGCGCGCGCCTCCGCCTCGATCGTCTGTTGGAGCCGCTCCGGCGTCAGGGGGAAGGAGAGCTTGGGATTCTCGATCCGGGGCCATGGGAATTTCGGGAAATACTGGATTTTTCGGGGATCGGCGGTGTTCGTCACGGACAGGGTGTAGCCGCTTCGGCCATGGAACGCCTCCTGAAAGTGGATCACCTGAGTTCCCTTTTCTCCCTTGCCGCGGGCGATATTCTTTCGGATCTTCCAATCGAAGGCGGCCTTGAGGGCGTTCTCGACCGCGAGCGATCCCCCCTCCACGAGAAAGAGATGCGGCAGTTCCTTCGGGATCGCCGCGCGCGAGAAGGTGGCCACGAATTCGGCCTCCTCGGTCGTGTAGATGTCGGAGGTGGACGGCTTGTGGCGCGCGGCGCGCAGGAGTTTCTTCTCGAACCCCTTTTCGTGCAGTCCCGGGTGGTTGAGGGAGAGGGGAAACGAGGCATAAAAGGTGAAGAAGTCGATGAAGGAGCGTTTCCGGCGCGCGTCGTAGAGGCGCCCCCCCTTGGATTTCTCGAGATCCAGGACGAGGTCGTATCCTTCGGTCAGCATGTGCCGCGCCAAGGTTGTATGGACGCGCGCGGGCGGGATCCGTATCGGTTTCACGGGGCGCGATTATATGCGATATGATTGCGCGATGCAGGTTCCGCTCATGGATCTCGTGCGCCAGTACCGCGCCATCCAGAGAGAGATCGATCCGGCCCTCCGCGAGGTGATCGAACGCCAGCAGTTCATCCAAGGCCCGGCCGTGAAGCGCTTCGAAAAGAATTTAGGGACGTATTTCGAAGGAGCCGTCGGCGTCGGCGTCGCCTCCGGAAGCGAGGCGCTGGTCGTGGCCTTGATGGCGCTTGGGGTTGGCTCCGGCGACGAGGTGGTGACGACCCCTCACACCTTTTACGCGACGGCAGCCTCTGTGATGCGCGTCGGGGCCAAGCCTGTCTTCGTGGACATCGACCCGGCTACGATGAACATCGACCCAGCCTTGATTGAGGGGGTGGTCACACCCCGCACGAAGGCCGTGATTCCAGTGCATCTCTATGGGCTTCCCGCCGACATGGACCCGATTCTGGCCGTCGCGCGCCGACGCCGGCTCCACGTCGTCGAGGACTGCGCCCAGGCGGTCGGGGCCTCCTATAAGGGGAAAAAAGTCGGAACGCTCGGGGATATTGGGTGCTTCTCGGCCTACCCGGCTAAGAACCTTGGCGCTTTCGGCGACGCCGGTTTCGTGGTCTCGACCGACGCGGCTTTAGCCGCCCGCATGAGCCAGATCCGCGACAACGGGAGCGCGCGCGAGGAAAAATACCGCCACGAGCTTTTTGGTTACAACGCGCGCCTCGACTCGATCCAGGCGGCGGTCTTGGATGTCAAGCTCCGCCGCATCGACGCCTGGAACGCCCGGCGCCGGGAGATCGCCAGCCGCTACAGCGAGGTTTTCGCGGGATTGGACATGGTGTTGCCAGCCGAGGGGAAGAGTGCGACACACGTCTTCCATCTTTATGTCGTGCGCACCCCCCGTTGTGACGCCTTGGTGGCGCACTTGAAGGCACGCGAGGTCGAGAGCCGCCACTATTACCCGATCCCTCTGCACTTGCAGGAGAGCCTTCGGTCCCTGAGCTACAAAGCGGGGGATTTTCCCGCCGCCGAGGAGGCGGCCCGCACGAATCTCGCTATCCCGTTATTTCCCGAAATGACACAGGCCGAGCAAGATCATGTCATCAAGGCTGTCCGGGAGTTTTTCAAAAGATCGTAAGTCCGTTGTCAACTTGCTTCTAGGACGCGCGTTAGTGAGATGGAGAGTGAAAAGGGGTCCGGCGAGGCCAGCGACCGCGCCTTGGCTGAGCGCGCCCTGGCCGGCGATCGGTCGGCGTTTGACCGGATCATCGAGCGCCACCAGGAGCGGGTGTGGCGCGTCTGCCGGCGGTTTGCCCGAGGCGAGGAGACGGCATGGGATCTGTGGCAGGAGACGTTCATCAAGGTGTATCAGTCCTTGGACCGGTGGGTCGAGGGGGAGACTCTCGCTCCGTGGATTTTTCGGATCGCCGTCAACGCCGGGCGGGACCATGCGCGCAGGAAGCGGACATGGCTGAAATTGTTCAGGCCTTTGCCGGACGAGGGGGTGATCGAGGAACGCACGAGTTCTCCGCGAGAGGCGCTCGATCCGCGGACTTCCGGCGCCCTGCGCGCGGGATTGGAGACGCTCCCGGCGATGCAGAAAGAGGCCTTGATCCTGCGGTTTTTCGGGGAACTTTCGGTGCGCGAGATCGCCGCTAGCCTGAAGTGCAGCGAAAGCTCGGCGAAAACGCATATCGCGCGGGGGCTGGCCCGGCTTCGGCAGCGCCTCAAATCCCCTGAGGCGTGAAAAGGAGAATCGGACATGGATAACCTGGAAAAAGAAGAGGCACTCTGGGGCGAGGC
>SBBH01000122.1 GCA_005239795.1 Planctomycetales bacterium | reverse complement strand
GGCTGGAAGGTTTCTCCTATTATGGAACCAGCCGGTATAGAATCACGCCACTTTGGCATGAGCAGGGATCTGTGCACAAACTGGGGAAACTCGCGGCGCGAACTTGTTGACGCGCCGGGCCGCATGGCTTATCGTTCTGCTTAAGGCGCCGCGCGTAGATAACTGTTGTGTTTCATGAGGGGGGCTCAGAGGGCATGAATGAATATCTCGGAGATCTTGTGCGCAAATTCTAAGCGATGAGCGCGTTGACCAAAATCTTCGTCGTCGCCAACCTGATCCTCGCGGTCGCCCTGGCCTTCTCGGAGCTCACCTATTTCTCCCACGCGCACAACTACCGGGCGTTGTACCAGGACGCCCAGAAGGAAATCGCCTTGCTCAAGGAGAAGTTGAGCGAGGAGAAGTCGTCCTTTGAGGCCAGCCGGATGATTCTCTCGGCCCGCAACGATTTCCTGAACAGAACCCTGGACCATGATCGGGCGATGCTTGCCCAGTTTGAAAAGGCCCAGCATGAGCAGTTCCGCCAGGTGCGCGAAATGGAAGAGAGCCTGAAGGCCGCCTTGACGAACATGACGCTCGTCCACCAAGAGATTCAGAACGCTCACGCGGAGCTGAAGGTAGCCCAGAGCGTGCGCGACGAGGCGCGCGCACAGTCCGAGAGTGCTCACAAGATCAAGGAGGACGCTGTGAAACGTCTGGCTGATCTCGAGGCTCAAATGGAAGGGCTCCAACGAGACGCCGTGGACCTCGAGCGCAAGTACCAGCAGGCCTCGACGGATCTTCGGCAGCGGGAGCAGATGCTCGCCAGGCTCAAACAGCAGGGGTATGACATCGAGGGTGGCGCCCTCCCCCGCATCACCGGCACGGTGATGGCCGTCGATGAGGCCTCGGGCGTGGTGGTCTTGAATGTCGGCTCCAACAACCAGGTGAAGGTCGGCCACCAATTCAGCGTCATCCGCGACGACAAATTCATGGGGAAAATCCAGGTGACCGACGTGAATCCCGCATGGGCTGGGGCGGTGCTCGTGCGCGGCATGCAAAAGGGAACGATCAAGATCGGCGACCAGGTCGCCACGGTGATCGAGTAGAGTCCGATGCCTGCCCCGACGCGGCGCAAAGTCTACTCGAACGACATCTACACAGGTCTCGCCGCCGGGGGACTTTTCTTTCTTCTCGTGGCGCTGGCTGCTGTCTTCTACTACATGGACGTCCATTACGGCTTCCTGGGGATTTTCTCCGCATAACGCGGCGCCTCGATTTCGCTTGACCCTCTAAGAAAGAGCCGTTACAAAGCGCGCCAGGCGCGTCTTCATGATTCCCGGTTTTGCCAACATCGTCGGTCTCTTCTCGAAAGATCTCGGTATTGATCTCGGGACCGCGAATACCCTCGTTTGCGTTCAGGGGCAGGGGATCGTCTTCTCGGAGCCCTCGGTCGTCGCCGTCAAGAAGGGGACCTCCGAGATCCTGATGACCCAGGAAGGGCCTGCGGTAGGGGACCGCGCCAAGGAGATGCTCGGGAGGACTCCCGGAGATTACGTTGTCGTCCGTCCGATGAAAAACGGCGTCATCGCCGACTTCGAGATCACCGAGATGATGCTTCGGTATTTCATCGAGCGGGTCCACGGGCGCACCTGGATGAGCCGCCCCCGCGTGGTGGTGTCGGTCCCCTCGGGGATCACGGCGGTCGAGCGCCGCGCGGTGAGGCACGCCGCCGAGCGGGCCGGCGCGCGCCTTGTGAAGCTGATTCCGGAGCCCTTGGCGGCCGCAATCGGGGCGGGTCTTCCGGTGATCGAGCCGACGGCGAGCATGATCGTCGACGTGGGCGGCGGCACGACGGAAGTGGCGGTGATTTCGCTCGCCGGGATCGTGACCTCAAACTCTCTGCGCGCCGCCGGAGACCGAATGGACGAGGCGATCATCGCGCACCTGCGCCGGACCTACAACCTTCTCGTGGGAGAGGCAACCGCCGAACGGGTCAAGATCCAGATCGGCTCGGCCGCGCCCCTGGAGGAGGAGATGAGCATGGAGGTGAAGGGGATGGACCAGGTGGCCGGTCTTCCCCGAAAGATCACCGTTTCCTCCGAGGAGATCCGGGAGGCGATCCGGGAACCGATCGAGCAGATCGTGGGATCGGTGCGCGAGACCCTGGAGAGCACCCCGCCGGAGCTGGCGGCCGACCTCGTCGACCGCGGCATGACGTTGTGCGGAGGGGGGTCCCTGATCCGGGGGATGGACAAGGTTTTGGAAGAGGCGATCGGGCTTCCTGTCAAGCGCGCCGAGGATCCGATGACCTGCGTGGCGCGAGGGACTGTCATCTACCTTGACGGCATGACCCGCCAGTGGAAGCGCTTTTTCGCCAACGACGCTGACTTGTAGACTCGTGGCGTTTTGCTTGTCGTTTGTCGTTCGTTGATCGTCGTTCGCAGGTGTTCTCCTGGTTGGTGAACAACAACCCCGATCGACGGACGAAACCCTTTCTTGAAACTCGTTCTTTGGCGATCGACACTCCTTTTTGATGCGCCGCTTCCCCGTACGTCTTTTCGCCATCCTGAACCTGGTGTCGCTCCTGGTTCTGGTGGTTCTCGTCCACGGCGGAGCCTCGGCGCCGGCACTCTTCCGACAGGCGGTCCAGCCGTTCCTTGGGGTGGGGCGCGCCTCGGCCGAAGCGGCTGGGGCGGGCCTCGCCTGGATGCGGGGTGTCAGCCGCACCGAAACGGAGTTCCGGCGCCTGCGCGAGCGCGTGGCCGATCTCGAGGCGCGGTTGGTGGAACGCGAACGCGATCTCATGCTCCTCTCGCGCCAAGCGCGAGAGCAACATGAGCTGACAGCGCGCCTTTCCGGAGGAGCGTCCCGGTGGATCCCGGCCCGCGTGGAGGGGGTGGACCCTTCCCCCTGGGTCCGGATGATCTGGGTAGACCGGGGACTGCAGGACGGCGTCGTCGAGGGGGCCGCCGTGGCCGCGGGAGAGGCGCTTGTCGGGCGCGTGGCCGAGGCGCGAGAATTTTCAGCCCGTATCCAGCTCCTTTCGGATCCGGCGAGCGCCGCCCAGGTTGCCGTTGTCGCGCTCAGAGGAGGCGCGCCGGAAGAGCCGGGGTCGCATCCGAGTGAGCCAGCCGTGCGGGGGGTGCTCCGCGGGACGGGGGGGATCCGTGCGCCGCTCGACATGGTTCCGAATGACCAGGCTGTCTCCGCCGGTGCCGGCGTCGTCACCACCGGCTACGACGCCAAGTTCCCGCGGGGGCTTTTTGTGGGGACCGTCGAATCGGCGCGCCCCGGTAACATCTTTCACGAAATCGTGGTGAGGCTGGCGGCGGATTTCGAGGGGCTCGACGTCGTTCAGATCCGAGCCGACCGCGTTGAGGGGGGCGCCGCGAAGAGCGGTCGGGAGGCGCCGAAGTGAAAGGGATCTGGGGAGGGGCGGCTCTCGTCGTATTTCTTTTGGGTGTGCAGTCCTCGTCGGCACTGGGGCTCGGAGGCGGCCGGATCCTGTCTGTTTCATGGGCGGCGCTGGGACTTTTCTGGCTGTGTCTCTGGGCCCGGCCCTGGGAGGCGCTCGTCGTCGGGTGGCTCTGCGGTTGGATGATCGAGATGGCAAGCGCCGCGCCGCTCGGGATGCATGCGGCGACGACCGCGGGGATGACGTACGCAGCGGTGGCCACCCGGCGCTGGGTCCGTCACGACGCTTTCCTTCCCGTGTTTCTTTTCGTCAACCTTTTCTTGGCGGCGCTCGTTGCCGTTCAGGGTTTTTGGGTCTGGATCGCCAGCGATGCTGGCGCCCTGACGATCCTGAAATTGGGTTCAGGCGTGATCCTGGCCTCGGCGGTTGGGGCGGCGCCCCTCGTCTGGATCTGCCAGCGGACGGCGGGGCCCTGGATGGAAGCAGGGGAGGAGGAAACTTTCACGCCATGACGCCAGCGCGGCGAACCGTGTTGCTGCTGGCGGGAATCCTCGGCTGCTTCCTTTTTTTGGCCGGGCGGCTTTTCGCGCTTCAGATCGTCCGGGGGGGGCATTACGAGGAGCTCGCCACCCGACGGGTGCGGCGGATCGACTGGACCACGCCGATGCGCGGGACGATTCTCGACCGGGCCGGCGAGGTTCTCGCTTGCGACCGCGTGGTCTACGACCTCGACGTCGTGATCCCGGACCTCGTCTTTGTGGGATCGTATGACGTTCTGGTGGCGAACCTTGAGGCGGCCTTTCGCCTGGGGGGATCGCGCGTGACGCGCCGGGATCTCCTCGAGGGGCTCGACGCCGCCTACGAGCGGATCGAAGAGGCGGTCGCCGCCGAGATGCGCCGCCAGGGGATCGCGCCCGGCGCCGCTGGGCGCAAGCGTTCCCTTTCCACGCGGCAGCTCGAGCTCATCCAGGGGATGCCCCAGCCGTTCCTGAAGGATGTCGAGCGGGAAGCGTGTCTTTTCATCGAGGCGAATCCTGAGCGCTATCCCGGCATCGCTGTGCGGTGCCGCTACGCGCGCGAGAGGCCGATGAAAGATCTCTTCGCCCCCCTCGTGGGAGCGGTCGGACCTTTGGGTCCCGCCGACATCTCCCGGCTCAGGGCGAAGGGGATGTTCCTGCCGAGCCTCCGGGAAGAATACGGCCGCCACTACATCTTGACCGATCCCTTCTACCGCCGAAACGCCTACGAATACTCCGACCGGATCGGCCGCACGGGTCTGGAGAAAGCCTTAGAAGACCGCCTGCGGGGGGTGCGGGGGGTGTCGATCACCGAGCGGAACCGCCGTGGGGCGGTCGAAATCACCACGGCGATTCCCTTTGATCCCGAACCTCCGACGGCGGGCGAGGTGATCCGCCTCTCGGCCTCGGCCGAGATCCAGCGCGAGGCGGTTCACGCTTTGGCGGGGGAATCGGGCGCGGCGGTGGCGATGGACCCAAAGACGGGAGAGATCTTGGCTCTCGTCTCCTCGCCGGCGCCGCCTCCGGGGGGGCTCAATAAGGCGATCCGGGGGACGCCTCCTCCGGCTTCCACCGTCAAGATCGCCGCGGCCGTGGCGGGCCTGGAGGAGGGGGTGATCGATCCCTCGACAGTCGTGGAATGTCACAAGCACTACCAGGCCCCAGGCGTCGTTCTGGGATGCTGGAGCGCCCACGGGGCGGTGAATCTGGGCGAGGCGCTGGAACATTCCTGCAACACGTATTTTTACGAGGTGGCCTCCCGCCTCAAGAAGAAAAAGCGCATCGGCGAATGGATGCGCCGCTTCGGATTCGGCGAGGTCACAGGCCTGGAGCTTTCGACCGAAGAGCTTCCCGGCGAGGTGCCGCCGACCGAAGACTATCTCACCGCGATCGGTCAGGGGCGCTTCCAGGCGACCCCCTTGCAGGTGGCCCGCATGGCCGCGGTGATCGTCAATGGCGGCTTCCTTGTGCGGCCGCACCTCGTGAGGGATGCGCCTCTTCTGGCCGAGGACCTGGGGATCTCCGCCAAGACCTTGGCCGCCGTGCGGGAGGGGATGCGCCGTGTGGTCGAGAGCGGCACCGCCGCGGGACGGGGGCTCTCTGGCCTCGAGGCCGCCGGGAAGACCGGCACGGCGCAGGTCGTCTCCGGCCGGACGGCCCATGCTTGGTTCGTGGGGTACGCTCCGCACAGCGATCCGAAGGTCGTGGTCTCGGTGTTCATCGAGGAAGGGCTCGCCGGCGGCGGCGAGCGGGCGGCGCCGGTCGCCGCGCAGATCCTGGCCAAGGCGCTCGAGGTCCTGCACGCCGAGAGGACGGCCTCACGATGACAGCCGACCGGGCGGTGCGGGGCCTGGCGATCACGACAGCGGTCCTCGCCGTGGTGGGGTTGGCGTCGGTTGCGAGCGCGCTTTTCCACTCGGAGGGGGTTCGGCAGGGGGCGTTTTTGGATAATTTTCTGCGCCAGGTCTTGTGGGTCGTCATCGGGGCGGCCGCGGGTTTTGCCATTTTTCGGATCCCTTACGCGCGGGTGGTCCCATTCGCCTTTCCTCTCTACGTGTTGGGGCTCGCGGCCCTGGTTGCGGTCCTTGTCTTTGGGACGCGCATCAACGGGGCAACGCGCTGGTTCCGTCTGGGGCCGGTGAGCCTGCAACCTTCGGAGTTCGCCAAACTTTTTGCGCTCCTGGCGCTGGCGCGATCGCTCTCCTGGTCCGACCGGATGAAAAATTGGAAGGGGTTTTGCTCCGCCTGGCTTTTGGCGGGGCTCCCCCTGGTGCTGATCCAGATGCAGCCGGATCTGACGACGGCCCTGCTTTTGGCGCCGGCGACGGTGGTGATGCTCTGGACGGCTGGCGCGCGCTGGCAATGGTGGGCGGTTTTGGGGGTCTTGGCTTTGGTCGGAGGGGCGGTCCTCTGGTCGACCGGAATCATCCGGGACTATCAGAAAGGGCGCGTCACGGCCTTTGTACAAAAGCTTGGCTTGGACGCCGGCGCTGACACGGCCATGCGCACGCGCGCGGCCGAACGCGAGGCATACCAGGGGATCCAGGCCGAGATCGCGATCGGGAGTGGTGGGCTTCTGGGCAAGGGGTTTTTGAGCGGCACGCAGAACCAGCTCGCCGTCATTCCGATGAGCTCCTCCGACTTCATTTTTGCGGTGATCGCAGAGGAATGGGGGTTTGTCGGGTCGATCGGGATTCTGGCGCTCTACGCGGTCCTAACCTGGCACCTCTTCTGGATCGCCCATTCGACGGAGGATCCCTTCGGACGGCTTTTCTCGATCGGCTTTGCCGTCCATCTCGGCGCCCAGGCGATCATCAATATCGCGATGGCGACGGGGATTTTTCCTGTGGTGGGGATCCCTTTGCCCCTCGTCTCGGCCGGAGGATCCTCGATTGTTGCGACGCTTCTAGGCCTGGGGTTGGTGGCCCGGATCGGCCTCTCGGGGGCGCCAGCGTTTTCGCGCGGATGAGGCAAACGCGCCTTGAGCGATCTGCCGGTTTGGGGTACGGTTTCACCGTGACGGAGGCTGTTTCCACCGGCCAGTATTTCAACAAGGGGCTCGGCCTCAAGAAGCAGATCGCCGGCCGCTTGACAGCCGACTACACCTCGGATCTCGTGAAGCGCCTGCGCGAGGGCGGGGGGCTCCTCGCCGAGGGGCGCGTGACGCTCCGGATGGCCAAGGAGCTGGGGTTCTGCTACGGGGTCGAGCGCGCGATCCAGTACGCCTATGAGACGGTCGAGAAATTTCCCGGGAAACGCCTCTTCCTGACGAGCGAAATCATCCACAATCCCCAGGTCAACGCCCGGATGGACCAGATGGGGATCCGGTTCTTAGCCAAAAACGGGGGGGAGTCGGATCTCTCGGGGGTCCAGGCGGGGGACGTGGTTTTGATCCCGGCTTTCGGCGTGCCGGTCCCCTTGATGGGGTGCTTGCGCGAGAAAAATGCGATCCTCGTCGACACCACCTGCGGCTCCGTGATCCAGGTCTGGCGCCGCGTCGAGCAGTATGCCCGGGACGGCTTCACCGCGGTCGTACACGGCAAGTACGAGCACGAGGAGACGCGCGCGACCTGCTCCTGTGCGGTGGCGGCAGGGGGCGCGTATCTCGTGGTGCGGGACATGGCCGAGGCGAGATTCGTGTGCCAATACATCGAGGAATCAGGATGTGTCGGCGAATCACGAACCACGAACCACGAACCACGGAAAGCCTTTCTCGAAAAATTCGCCAATGCCGTCTCGCCCGGGTTCGATCCGGACCGGGATCTTTCGCGCGTCGGAGTCGCCAACCAGACGACGATGCTGTCGAGCGAATCCTTGGCGATC
The DNA here is from genome assembly GCA_005239795.1 of Planctomycetales bacterium. Classification (GTDB taxonomy): domain Bacteria; phylum Planctomycetota; class SBBH01; order SBBH01; family SBBH01; genus SBBH01. The sequence continues at coordinate 2,964 of SBBH01000122.1, read as the reverse complement.
GCCTTAGAGAGTTCCACGGCCAGGCCGAACTCAAGCAGCGTTTCCGGAGCTTCGACACGATCTGCACCGCCACGCAGGACCGTCAGGACGCGATGCTCGCGCTCGTCAAAGAACCCCTCTCCTTCATGATCGTCGTGGGGGCCTACACGTCGAGCAACACAACCCACCTGGCGGAGATCGCGGCCGAGAAGATGCCCGCCTACTGGGTGGAAGGCCCCGAGGCGCTCGTCGATGCCGAGACGATCCGCTACAAGCCGGTGGGCGAGCCAGAGCGGGAGTCTCACAGGTGGCTTCCGGCAGGGCCTTTGACGGTGGGGCTGACAGCCGGCGCCTCGACTCCCGACACCATCATTGGCGAGACGATCGCGCGGCTTTTTACGCTGGCGAACGGCCGACCCCCCGCGATCGAGATGTGACCGCGTGAAGATCCACGAATACCAGGCCGCCGACATCTTCAAGAAATACGGAATCCCCACGAACCCTGGGAAAGTGGCCGCCACCTCCGCTGAGGCCGAGTCAGCCGCGCGCGATTTTGCACGCACCGTCGTCGTGAAGGCCCAGGTCCACGTGGGAGGGCGCGGCAAGGCGGGGGGCGTCAAGCTCGCCAAGACCGCCGCCGAGGCGAAAGAGGTCGCCGAGAAGATCCTCGGCATGAACATCAAGGGGATCACGGTCAAGAAGGTCCTCGTCGCGGGCGGTATCGAGATCAAAAAAGAGGCTTATGTCGGGATCACGCTCGACCGCGCCCGGCAGAAGCCGGTCATCATGGTGAGCGCCGCCGGCGGCGTCGAGATCGAGGAGGTCGCCGCCAAGACCCCGGAAAAGATCGTGAAGGCCTGGGTCGATCCTTTGCTGGGATTGTGCGACTATCAGGTGCGCGATCTCGCCGGCGCCCTGTTTTCCGACCCGGCGCAGAAAAAAGAGACGGCCGCGATCTTAAAGGCGCTCTGGCGCGTCTACACGGAGTGCGATTGCTCCCTGGCGGAGATCAATCCCCTGGTGGTGGACGGCGCCGGCAAGGTCCTGGCCTTGGACTCAAAAATCATCTTCGACGACAACGCGCTCTTTCGACATCCGGACCTCGAGGCGTTGCGCGACGCCAACGAGGAGGAACCCTCCGAGACCGCCGCGCGCGAGGCGAACCTTTCCTATGTCCCCCTGGACGGCGAGATCGGGTGCCTCGTGAACGGCGCGGGGCTCGCGATGGCCACGCTCGACGTCGTCAAGCTCTACGGGGGGAACCCGGCGAACTTCCTCGACGTGGGGGGGTCGTCTGACCCCAAGAAAGTCGTCAACGCCCTCAAAATCATCACTGGCTCTGGCAAGGTGAAGGCGATTCTCTTTAACATCTTTGGCGGGATCACGCGCTGCGACGACATCGCGCAGGGGATCCTGACGGCGCTTTCCCAGATGAAGCTCGATCTTCCGATCGTGGTGCGCCTCACCGGCACGAACGAGGAGAAGGCGCGCGAGATGCTGAAAGGCACGAAATTGATCCCCGCCGCCACGATGGTGGAGGCGGTCGAGCGCGTGGTGGAAGAAGCGAAGAAGAAGTCATGAGTCACGAGCCACGCATCATGGGGAATTTCATGGCTCATGGCCCATGGCTCATGGCGAGCGGGGGTCTATGGCGATCCTAATCGACGAGAAGACGATGTTGGTCGTCCAAGGCATCACCGGCCGCGACGGCTCGTTTCACGCCAAGCAGATGATCGCCTACGGCACGAAGGTCGTCGCCGGGGTCACGCCGGGCAAGGGGGGGACCTCCTTCGAGGAGAAGGTCCCCATTTTTGATTCCGTGCGCCAGGCGGTCGAAAAGACGGGGGCCAACACGAGCGTCCTCTACGTCCCGGCCCCTTTCGCGGCGGACTCCGTCCTCGAGGCGGCTGCGGCGGGGATTTCTTTCGTCGTCTGCATCACCGAAGGGGTGCCGGTGGGCGACATGGTCCGCGTCGCTAATCATTTGAGGACGCTCGAGCGCCCCGTGCGGCTCCTGGGGCCCAACTGTCCGGGGCTCCTCTCGCCGGGGAAGTCGAAGGTCGGGATCATGCCGGGGCATATCGCCCAGGAGGGACGGATCGGCGTGGTGTCGCGCAGCGGAACCCTCACGTACGAGGTGGTTTACGCGCTGACGCAGGCTGGCCTGGGGCAGTCCACCTGCGTCGGGATCGGCGGGGACCCGGTGATCGGGACCCGCTTCATCGACTGTCTGGAGATGTTCGAGAAGGACCCCGGCACCGACGCCATCGCGATGGTCGGCGAGATCGGCGGCACCGACGAAGAGGAGGCGGCCCGCTACGTCAAAGAAAAGATGAAAAAGCCGGTCGTCGGGTTCATCGCGGGGCAGTCCGCCCCGCCCGGAAAGCGCATGGGCCATGCCGGCGCCATCGTCTCGGGCGGCACCGGCACCGCCGCCGAGAAGATCGCGGCTCTCGAGAAGGCCGGCATCCGCGTCGCCAAGATCCCCGCCGAGATCCCCGAGCTCGTCAAGGCCGCGCTTGCGAAGCGGTAAGATTTCTTAACTTAGCCCCTTTCTGTTACACTCACGGGTTCGCGGTTGTTGATTGATGGAGGGTGACGAGCAAGTGAGGAGTCGGAAAATGATGCGGAATCATATTGCGAAAGGGGGGATCTCTGTTTTCTTTTTTTTCGTCGTTATTGCGATCGCTGCCGTCGGGCGATGTGGGGACTTGCCGGACGAGCGGAGTATTGCTCGGGTGCAGTCGGTTGTCCGTAAACCCGCTGCGGAGAAGGTCTTCAATTTCCGGGTCCGCGGCACATCCACCTATGCCGTTGGGGCTTCTGGTGTGCTGGTCCATAACAACAACGATTGTCTTGATCGATTATTGGACATTGCTCGTAACTGTCCTTTTGCAGATTTTAGCGCTTTGAGCGTCTGAAGCGCCACTCAAGCAAAAAGGCCCGTCCACCGATGCAAGCGATGTTCACGTCGCTTTGCACAAG
>SBBH01000221.1 GCA_005239795.1 Planctomycetales bacterium | reverse complement strand
TGCCCATGGAGTCCCTCCATTTCCATGGGCTTCATCGGCAACCACTTGGCAATGCAAAAGCTACGAAAGCCGGTCATGAGTTATCTTGGTGGCAATAAGGTCAAGTCTCATAAATAATATTTACGCCTTTTCGCGCGGTCGGTTTACATGCGACTCCTTGACTCGGCATATTTTGAATCGGTTCCTCCTATCTGGGAGCTTCGGGTTGTGGAGACTATCGGGTGTTTTATGATAGAGACGCTGACCACCAGAGGGGCTTTGTTCGAGCGGTCCGACCAAGCCGCCGCACAAGACCGCTGAAATGCGAAAGCGCGTCCTTAAATCCCACAGGGGACGCCGATCCCACTGAACTCCTGCTTCATCCTGCGTAACAAGTTGTGCTGCCGCTGTTTAAGGGGGACCCACTGCTCCCGCAATTTTTTCAGGGAACCGTCTTGACAAGACGGATTGACCAGGATTCAATAAACGTGAAACCATCAAATACATTTCGTATTTTACGTGTTGTCGGGGGGGACGCCGAGGGGGACGTGGGACAGGACACCAAGGACGATTCAATGCGGCCAACAGGGGCCCTCGCGGGGGTTCCCATTCCCCGCAAGCTGTTCCGAACCGGGGAAATCATCGAGCATACCGGGATCTCTCGCCAGACCCTGCATACCTACACGTTGCTCGGCCTTATCACGGAGGAGCGTTCGACCCTGGCGGGGCATCGGCTTTACGACGAGTCCGTCTTTGGACAACTCACAAAAATCCAGGAACTGAAACGCCAAAACAAGACGCTTCGCGAGATCCGGGACATTCTTGACGTCGAGCGGCAACTCGAGGATCAAACCGCCAATGGCCGCCACCACGGGAAGAAGGGGGGGATCCGCCGTGTCTCCTGAAGAAAAAGAAGATCTCGCCGCCCCTGCGCCAGCCGTTTCCGACCTCTCTCCGGAGAGCGCCGCCGAACCGGAGGAACTTCCGATTCCGCACGGGCGGTGGCAGTTCCCTCTTCTGGGAGTGTCTCTCTTCGTGGGGGCTCTGGCGTGGGCTTGGCTTTGGGCGACAACCCCCACCCTTTCCGACATTGAGGAAAAGTGGAATCGGCGCGTGAGCCGCGCAATGGACCGGGGCGATGTGGAGGAGGCCTTTCAACTCTGGACGCAGTGGGACGCGGTCCAGCCGCAGGCCGGCCTAGCCCGCAAGTGGCCCCGCCGCATCTTCACAATCTTGGTCAACAAGCTCAAGGTACAGCCAAATAATCGCGCAATGGCTGAGATGACGATTGCCGCCTGCCAGCGCGCGCTGGCCGTCGAGACGGAGAGCGACGTGCTTCAAGAGCTTAAGAGGGCACGCACCCAGATGTGGATGGATTTGAGGAATTTTGACAAGGCGGCGCAGGGATTCGCGGAGTTGGGAGACCTGGGGGGGCAGGTGCGGGCCCTGAGTCTGGGGGGGCGGCCCCAGGAAGCGGCCGAGCTGGTGGACGTTATCCTCCACAGCGCCGATGCGTCGCTGGCTGACCAGATCGACGCGATCACCCTGAAGCTCCCGGTTTTGATGGATCACAAAGACTGGTCAGGCGTGCTGGAATTGGCGGCCCGCTCTGCTTCGATCGCCAAACTTCCGGGATCTGTCCGCGGCCCTCTGGCCCTGGCCGAGGCTGAGGCGCTTTTCGAGGTCGCGCGCACGGAACAGGAGGCGGCGCGCCAGGAACGGATGAGGCGGGCGCTTTCTCTTCTGGAATCGCCTGAGGCTGAATCCTTGATGCGCGGAAATTTCCGGGCCTTTCACCTGAAGGGAGAGATCGCCTACGCCCTGGGATGTTTTCATCGAAAGGAAGAGCGCGCCGACGACGTCCCAAAATACTTTGATCAAGCCATGGCCGCTTTCGAGCGGGCCCTGGCCGTGAGGCGCGAGGCGGGCCACGTCCCGCCCGAGATGGAGGGGACGCTTAAGATGCGAATTGGCGATACCTGGGTTCGTCGGGGGGACGAGGCCAAGGCCATCTCTTTCTACCGCGAGGGGTTCTCGGCCGGCTTCACCGCCTTGAGCGAGGGTGAGACAGTATTGAATACCCTTGTTGAGGTTTTTGACAATCTCGATCAGATGTCGCGCCGGTCGCGGCGGGAGAAGCTTTGGCGCGAGGCGATTGAGGCTAAATCGATGCTCGCATCGCATGCGCCCGCGAAGGAGAGGGGCCGCCATGCCCTGGAGCTCGCCGACTACTACACGGACCGGGCTGAGGAAGCGATGGCCGCAGGACGCGCTGTGGAGGCCGATGAGGACTATCTGCGTTCGGCTCTGGTCTGCCGTGATTTTTTGGAATCGGCCCCTTTTGCCCCGGAGTACCTGAATGTCATGTGGCGGATCAGCTCGCATTTGAAGGGGATTGGGGATCTTCCCGAGGCGGCCGACGTGATGCGGGAATTTCTCGAACAGGGGCGGACTCACCCGCGCTACGGAGACGCCTTGTTCGAACTGGGCGCAATCTTGAAAACTCTGGGTGATTATGGGGAGGCGATTGCGGTTTTCGAGCGCAACATCATGCATTATGAACAGACCCGCTCGAACCTAGCCGCCTTCCGGGAGACGGGGACGCCCCGCTCCGTTTATCTTTCGCGCCTGAACCTGGGGGAGGCGCTGCTCGTCCGGGGAAAGCCCGGGGATATCGAGCGGGCTGTTTCGGCCTTTCAGGGAAATCTCCGGGACGACGGGATCGACCCTGCGAGCGCGGTCTGGCGGGAGAGCTTGCACGGCTTGGGGCGGGCGTTCGGGCGGATGGCGGACGCCGTCGGCGAAGCCGATCCCGTGAAGAAAATCGGCTTTCTCAAGCAGGCGGGCCAGACGTGGGACCACTATCTGCGCCGTTACGCCCGCTACGCCGAACCGATCCCCGACAGCGCGCAGGTCCAGGACTACCGCGAAGGGCGCGCCCTCTATCGGCAGGCCTTGCGTGAGAAAGGGTGGATCGAAGCGGGATTGGGGCGTTGGAATCAGGTGGTCGCCGATTGGGAACAGTACGTGCGCTTGGGGGACGCGCCGCCGGAGGGGGCTCTCGCTTTCCTCTTTGCCGAGGCCTATCACCGTCTGGGCCGCTCAGGAGAGGCCGAGGCGCTTTACCTGAGAATGGCCCTCTCCGAGAACGATCCGTTCAAGGCGAACGCTCTCTACCGTTTGGGGGATCTCCATTGGAAGGCCGGCCGGCTGGATCATGCGCGGGAGGCGTACCGGCGGGCGGTGGAGCAATCGGAGGCTGCCGACCGGCAGTCGCCGCTGGCGCCAGGGGTCGCGCACATGGCGCGCCTGCGTGAAGCTCAGATCGGCAGCGCCTCTGGGACGCGCTAAAGCGGAGATCGGCATGCGCGAAAATGTGGCTCGTTTCCTGGAGTCTCTGAGGGCGCAGCAGGCGCTGTATGCCGAGATGCTTGCCAAGGTCGAGTCCCAGGCCCAGATGGGAGAGGATCCCGAAGCGCTCCTGGCGTCTCTGGCCGAGCAAAGGATCTTGAAAATAGAGATCGAGACGATACAGCGGGAGGCGAACGCCCAGAAAAAATCAATCGACGCGGATCCTCTCCCCATGGAGGGAGTGGAGAAGGCATTGATCCAGCAGGAGGTCGCTTCGGTGCAGGCCCTGCTCCAGAAATTGATCCAGGCCCAGGGGGCCGGGATGGAGAAATGGCAGGCGGAGAAGGATGCCGTGGTCCTTCGGATCCGGCAGCTCGCCCAGGGGCGCCGAGCCCTCGACGCTTACGGGGCTCGCCGGGGCGCGCGCCAGACCCGCCAAGCCACGGAAGCGGAGGGAGCCCCGTGATGGCTGTCGATCCGAAGGTCATGGGATTGAAGGAGGGAAAGGGAATCCCGACGCCGCTCGATCTTGCGGATCTGATGCGGGATTTTACGCAGACGGCACAGGAGTGGACCCGCACCTACGCACGGATGCAGGGGGAGCTCGCACGGCTTTCGGAAGAACTGCGCGAGAAGAACGCGCTTCTTAAAAGCCAGGAACGCCTGGCTGCTTTGGGGCAGATGGCGGCCGGTGTCGCCCACGAGATCCGGAACCCCTTGGGCGGGATCCAACTCTGCGCGAATCTTCTTCAGCGGGCGCTTGTCGGGCGCCCGGGGGATCTGTCCCTGGTAGAGAAGATCCTGGCGGGGGTCAAACACATGGAGCGGGTGGTCCAGCAGACGCTGACGTTCGCCGGGGGGATGACGCCGGACCGACGGGAGTGCGAGCTGGGGGCGCTCATCAAGTCGTCGCTGGCGCTCTTGGGTCTGGACGACGAGCCCGCGTCGGGGATCAAAGTCCGCGTGCGTCCCTCGGAAGGGTTTTCCTTGACGGCCGATCCCGATCTTCTGATCCAGATGTTTTCAAACCTGATCGCCAACGCCCGCGAGGCGATGGGGGGAGCGGGCGAGATCTCGATTGACGCCGCGCGCGAGCCGGGACGCGTCGTGATCTCGGTCGCGGACACGGGGCCCGGCGTTCCCGAGGATCTCCGGGCGAAGATCTTCGATCCGTTCGTGACGTCCAAAGCGAACGGCGTGGGGCTGGGTTTGTCGATCGTCTGGCGGATCGTGGAGGCCCACGAGGGGGAACTGCGGCTCGACGGGGACTCCCGGCGCGGCGCCTGCTTCGTGATCGCCCTTCCGGAGGCAGCGACGCCCCGGGACGCCGCAGAGGTGAGCGCATGACAGCCCGCCGGGTTTTGATCGCTGAGGATACGGCTCTCATGAGAGATTCCATGGGTGAGATCCTGACCCGGATCGGTTTTGCCTGCGAGTTGGCCGCCAGCGGCACCGAGGCCTTCGATCGCTTTCAGCAGGGGGAATTCCCTGTCGTCATCACGGACCTGCGGATGCCCGGCATGACAGGGATCGAATTTTTGGAGGCGGTGCTTCGTCATGATCCCAAGGTTTCAGTGGTCGTCGTCACGGCCTACGGGACGGTGCAGACGGCGGTGGACGCCATGAAGAAGGGGGCATTCGATTACCTGGTGAAGCCTTTTCCGGCCGAGGAGCTGGAGGTCGTGGTCGAGAAGGCGTTGGCCCGGCACCGCCTGACCCAGGAGAACGAGGGGCTGCGTGAGGAGCTTTCACGCCAGAACGCTTTCGAGTGGGTGGGGGGGAGCGCCGCGATGCAGAGGATCCGCCAGGAGGTTCGGCGCATCGCCGACAGCGCGAGCACGGTCCTGGTGCGCGGGGAGAGCGGCACGGGGAAGGAGGTGGTTGCACGCGCCATCCATGCCTGGGGCGTCAGGCGCGAAAAGCCCCTTGTCTGCGTCAACTGCGCGGCGCTCTCGGCAGGGCTCTTGGAGAGCGAGCTCTTCGGCCATGAGAAAGGGGCCTTCACGGGGGCCGACCGCGCGCGCCAAGGGAGATTCGAGTTGGCTGACGGGGGGTCGATCCTCTTGGACGAGGTGAGCGAGATCGATTTGAATTTGCAGGCCAAGCTCCTGCGCGTTTTGCAGGAGCGGTGCTTCGAGCGTGTGGGAAGCTCCTTCACGCGCCATGTCGACGTCCGGGTGATCGCGACCTCCAACCGCCCGCTCGAAAAAGCGGTCGCGGCTGGGAAGTTCCGGGAGGATCTTTTTTACCGCTTGAATGTCGTGCCGATCGCGCTGCCGCCCCTCTGCGAACGGATCGAGGATATTCCGGATCTCGCGGCGCATTTCTTGAAGCTCTTGGCGCGCCGCGGGGGAAGGACGTTCAAATCCATCGACCCGGCGGCGATGAGGAAGCTCCAGGCCTATCCCTGGCCCGGAAATGTTCGGGAACTGGCCAACGTCATCGAAAGAGTCTGTCTTCTGTCGGAGGGGGAGACTCTTTCGGTTGAGTCGCTCGCCTTTCTCGAGGCTCCTTCCCTGGCGGCTGGGCCGGCCACAAACATCCCGGGATGGACGGGGATGGCGCTCGCCGAGGTCGAAAAAAAAGTGATCCTCGAGACCCTGGCCGCTCAAGGGGGGCACCGGAAGAAGACGTCTGAGATCCTGGGGATTTCGGAGCGAACGCTCCGGGAGAAGCTCAGGGAGTGGAAAATGGAAAACGGCGCCGCCCCAATGGAGAATTCTGCCGCAAACTTGAGGAGATGAAATTGTGTTATTGTTATTAATTAAATGAAATCAATGAGTTACATGTTTTTGGGGGTTGCAGGTATGGCTTGGTATCTACTTTGCTCCAAAGGAGGGGTATGATCGGCGGACTTTTTGGTAAGGGGGCCGTTCCTGTTCTTCGGGCAGGGATGGCGTTCGCCCAGGATCGCCAACGGCTCCTGGCCAACAACATCGCCAACGCCGAAACCCCGGACTACGTCGCGCAGGATCTTCCTGTCGAAGGGTTCAAGAAAGCGCTGGCCGAGGCGGTCGCGGACCGGGATCTGCATCATCCTCGGTATTTTGAGATTCAGGGAGAAGGGATCCAGCCCCGCGCCGGCGGCGGCTATGCGGTGGAGACGGTCCCCGCGGAAGGGAACCTCCTGCGCCATGACGGAAACAATTTCTCTCCCGAGCAGCAGATGTCGCGGCTCATGGAAAACACCCTTTGGCACAACGGTTTGGCGCAGATGCTGACGCAGCAATACAACCTGATCGCGGGGGCGATCAGAGGCAGAGTTTAACGGGAGCACATGTAGGAGGAACTCATGCTTTCGATCTTTGAGATCTCGGCTTCGGCGCTCACGGCCGAGCGCATCCGGATGCAGACAGTGGCCAACAACCTCGCCAACGTCGAGACGGTCCAGGGTGGCGTGGACGCCGAGGGGAATGCCGTGCCGTACCGCCGCAAGCGCGTTTTCTTCCAGGTCGGCGTCCCGGGAAAGAGCGGCGGCGAGGGGGTCTCGGTCGAGAGGATCGAGGAAGATCCTACACCTTTCAAGCTTGTGCACGACCCGATGCACCCTTTGGCGATTAAGGAGGGGCCCGAGGCCGGCTACGTCCGGATGCCGAACGTCAATCCGCTGATGGAGATGGTGGACATGATCGCGGCCTCGCGCGCCTACGAGGCCAATATCACCGCTATGGAGGCGGCGCGCAGCATGAGCCAGGCCGCGATCCGTATCCTGGCCTAAGGCGCCGCGCGGAAATAGAGGAGGACCCATGGCTGACCTTCCGATCCGTCCGACATCGATGCCGCCCGAACTGGGGGGGACGGGATCTCCCGCCG
>SBBH01000188.1 GCA_005239795.1 Planctomycetales bacterium | reverse complement strand
TCCCATCGAAGGTGATGCGCTTGGGCGCCCCCCCCGCGGCGGTGCTCACGTGCACAGGACGGCTCCAGAGCGCCTGGAGGTTGCGCAGGGTCTCGCGGGCCTTCACGAGATCCAGGTCCATCCCCTCGTGGCGGTGGACTAAAAGAAGCTCGCCTCGGTTCTCCAGGTTGGCGTCCTCGATCGCGAGCACCGGGCTCCCCTGGTTGGTGAGCATCGCCAGAAGGCGCTCCTTCACCTTCTTGAAGTCTCGGTCCTGAATCACGTACTGGCCGGTCTGCGGGTTGTGGACGTAGGTGAACATCTGAAGGCGCTCGCAGAACTCAGGCGTCAGGAACGTGTCGATGAAGGTGAGGTCGTTGCAGATGCGGCGTACCTCAAAAATCTTTCGGCGGCCCAGGCCCGTCTTCTTGTCCCAGGCGCGGCGTTTCGCGACGTCGTCGCACTCCTCCCATTCCTTGCCGAACTGCCCTTTGTCCCAACGGCTCTCGATGTCGCGGAAAAGCTCGAGGCCCAGTTTGTAGGGGTTCACGGAGCCCGGACGCGTCCCGAGGGTCCCCGCGAAGTGGTCGGCGTAGTCGACGATCTCCGAGTCCGTCAGACATTTCTGCGTCATGATCGTGGAATGCCAAAAGGAGGCCCATCCTTCGTTCATGATCTTCGTCTGCGCCTGGGGGACAAAATAGAGCGCCTCGTCCCGGACGATCGACAGGATGTCCTGTTGCCAGCGCTCAAGCGGCGCGTACTTCATGAGAAACCCCAGGACGTCCCGTTCGGGGACGGGCGGGAACCTCTTCTTGCGCTTCTGCTCCTCCTCGATCCGCCGGCGCTGCTTCTCCAGATAATCCTTCGGGTTGACGTACCGGTCGAGATAGTCCTTGCTCTTGAGGCGGGAGGCGGCCGGGACAACATCGGAAGGGTCGGCCTCCTCCTCGGCGCGCTTCCGGACGATCGCCCCCGCGTGCGGATCGACGAGGTTCTCAAGCGACAAGCACCGGTCCACGAACTCCTCCACCGCATCGGTGCCGTGCCGCTCGGCGTAGCGCCGAATGCGGGTGGCGTGGTTGGCCATTTCGTCCATCATCTTGCGGTTCGTGTGGGCGAACCATTGGTTGTGCTTGAAGAAGTCGACGTGGCCGTAGACGTGCGCCATCACCAGCTTCTGGTCGACGATCGAGTTCGAGGCCAAAAGATAGGCATAGGACGGGCTGTTGTTGATCACCAATTCGTAAATCTTCGAGAGGCCATAGGCGTAGCTCTTCTTGAGCTGTTCATATTCCATCCCGTGGCGCCAGTGCGGGTAACGTGTGGGGAACCCGCCGTAGGCGGCCACCTCGTTGATCTGCTCGTAGTTTAAAACCTCGAAGACGACGGGAAAGAAATCCAGGCCGTAGGAGCGTGCGTGCCCCTCGATCTCCACCTGCAGATCCCGGAGCGTGGCATGGTCAATAGCCATAAGCAGCCACGAGCGATAAGCCATGAGCCATGAGAACACAACCAGCGGAAACTTTTCCCATGTCCCATGGCTCATGGCCCATGGCTATTTTCCTTTTCCCAAAAAGGCTTTGATCGCGTCGAAGATCCCGTCCCGGTCTCGGATCTCCGTGGCAATGAGATTCTCGGCGTCGAGCGCTTCGGCGAGGTCCTTGATGAACTGGCCCGATCCGTAGGCGCTCCGCACCTGGCCGTAGCAGAAGAGGTTGGCGGCCGGCAGGAGGTTCTTCTTCAGGGTTTCCACGCACTGGTGCGTGTCGTCGGCCCCCCAGTTGTCGCCGTCTGAAAACTGGAAGCAGTAGATGTTCCACTCCGAGGCCGGATAGTTCTCGGCGATGAGGGTCTTCGCCAAGGTGTAGGCCGACGAGATCTTCGTGCCGCCCGATTCCCGGATCTTGTAGAAGACGTCGCGCTTCACCTCCTGGGCCGTGGCGTCATGGACAATGTAGCGCATCTCGATCGTCTTGAACTGGCTCCGGAGCCACGTGTCGATCCAGAAGGAGACCTGCCGCACGATCTCCTTCTGCTCGTCCCCCATGGAACCCGAGACGTCCATCAGGTAGAAGACAACCGCGGCGCTCTCGGGGATTTCCACGGGGCGCCACGACCGGTAGCGCTTGTCGCGGCGCATCGGGAGGATGACGGGATTTTCCGGATCGTACATCCCCGCCATGATCTGGCGCTTCAGGGCCTCCCGGTAGGTGCGCTTGAAATGCTTGAGCGACTCAGGGCCTGCGCGCGCGATCCCGGTGAAGCGCCCCCGCGAGGTGAGGAGGTTCTTCTTCCCCCGGGGCTCGATCCGGGGGAGCGACAGCTCCTCCCCCAGGATCGCCGCGAGCTCTTCCAGGGGCACGTCCACCTCCAGGATGTGCTGACCCGGCTGATCCCCTGCCTTTGCGGAACCGGGCTCCTGGTCGGAGCCGATCACGGTCCCCGGCTCCCCCTCCCCCTGGCCGACGCCGCCGGCGCCGTTCTTGCCGTGCTGGAAGTGGGGGATCTCGATCTGCGGCAGGGGGATCGAAACCAAGTCCTTCCCCACGCGGCCGATGAGCTCGCCCGAGGAGATGAACTTGCGCAGGTTCTGGCGAATCTTCCCCCGAACGATCTGCCGGAAGCGCGCGTGGTCCTTTTCGATTTTTTCAACCATGGAATTGAAATGAGAAATGAGAACTGAGCAATGGGCAAGAAAAAGCGAAAAACCCCATCAGACCTCTCGCCACGTCAGATCGATATGCTTTTCTGTCTTTTCTCCTCATTTCTCATTTCACATTTCCCACTTCATGTTCTAATCAATTCTTTACGTCTCCGCGCGCGAAGATGCTCGCCACGAAGTTCAGGACGTCCGTGGCGCAGGTGTCGCAGTAGCCGTAGTTCTTGATCATCCGCCCCTTGACGACGTCGATCTTGGCCTGCGTCTCCTTGTCGACCACGGTCATCACGAGGGAGGTCAGCTTGATCGAGTCCTTCTGGTCCTCGAAGAGCTTGAGCTCCAGGGCCTTCTGAAGGCGCTCGTTGGAGCGGTAATCGAACTTCTTCCCCTCCAGGGACAGCGCCCCGATGTAGTTCATCACCTCGCGGCGGAAGTCGTCCTTGCGGCTCTCGGAGATGTCGATCTTCTCCTCGATGGAGCGCATGAGGCGCTCGTCGGCCTCCTCGTCCTGACCGGTGTAGCGGTTCTTGACGCGCTCCTTCTGCGTGTAGGCCTTGACGTTGTCGATATAGTTGGAACAGAGGCGCGAGATCGCCTCCTCGTCGGCGCAGATCGCCCGCTGGACCTCGTTTTTCACCATGTCCTCGTACTCGTCCTTCACGGTTGAGAGGAGCTCCTTGAACCGCTTCTTGTCCTCCTCCGACGTGATCAGCGAATGGTGCGCCAGCCCCCCCTCGAGCTCGTTCATCACCATGAAAGGGTTGACGCACCGCTCCCCCTCGTCGGAAACGAGAGCGTTCGAGATCTTGTCCTGGATGTAGCGAGGCGAGATCCCCTCCATCCCTTCCCGCTCGGCCTCCTCCTTGAGCTCGCGGATGTTGTCCTCCGTGAACCCCGGGAGGGTCTTCCCGTCGTAGAGCTTCATCTTCTGGACCAGGGTCAGCTGGGCCTTCTTGGGATCCGCCAGGCGCGTCAGGACCGCCCACATCGAGGCGATCTGCAGGGTGTGGGGCGCCAGGTGCTTGCCGCGGATCTTGTCCTGCATGTAGTCCTTCAGGTAGACCTTCACCTCGTCGGCGAGCTTCGTGATGTACGGGACGTCGATCTTCACGGTGCGGTCGCGGAACGCCTCCATGAGCTCGTTTGACTGCAGGCGCTTGTACTCCGGCTCGTTCGTGTGGCCGATGATCACTTCGTCGATGTCGGTCTGCGCGAACTTCTTTGGCTTGATGACGTGCTCCTGCGTCGCCCCCAGAAGATCGTAGAGGAACGCCACGTCGAGTTTTAAGACCTCGATGAATTCGATGATACCGCGGTTGGCGACGTTGAACTCGCCGTCGAAGTTGAAGGCGCGCGGGTCGGAGTCGGATCCGTACTCGGCGATCTTGCGATAGTTGATGTCGCCGGTGAGCTCGGTCGAGTCCTGGTTCTTCTCGTCCTTGGGCTGGAAGGTGCCGATCCCGATCCGGTCCTTTTCCGACAGCACGAGGCGCCTCACACGCACATGATCCACCACCTTTCCCCAGTCCCCTCGGTAGCGGACCATGAAATCCATGTAGTTCTTGCGGCAGGAAGGGCACAGATTCCCCTCCACCTTAAGCGTGTAGGAGGCGCGGAAATCCTTGTTCACCTCTGCCAAAAGCGCCTGGCGCGCCTCCGGCGGCACCAGCCGCAGAGGCTCTTCGTGCATCGGACAGACCACCATGTTGCGCGCGTCGTCGGGGTGCTCGACCCAGCCGAAGGTGTAAACGGCCCCCTCCTTGCGGCGGGAGTACTGCTCCACGCCGCGCTTGAGGAGCCTCACGATGGTGCTTTTGGCGCTCCCCACCGGGCCGTGCAGGAGGATGATCCGCCGCTCGGTGCCGTATCCCATCGCGGCCGACTTGAAGACGTTGACGAGCTTCATCAGCGGCCGGTCAAGGCCGAAGACGCCATCCTCGCCCCCCGAGACCGGATCGTCGAAGAACCGGTAGTGGACGATCTTCTCTTTGAACTCGCTATACTCCTCGGTCCCGTAGGAGAGGATCATGTCGTACGCGCGCTGGAAGGCGTTCCGGAGGACGAGGGGATTCTCGCTCACGATCCCCAGGTAGTCCTTGAAGGTCCCCTCCCACTGGAGCTCCTGGAACGATTCTTTGGCGATCCCCCGCGTCACGGCCGAAAGCAGAGCGTCCTTATTGGGCACAGGAACACCTCCTTAAAGAGTTAAATGACAAAGTATTATAAATCCGAAACGCGAAATCCGAAATCCGAAACAAATTCGAATTACCGAAACCCGAATGATCCAAACATGTTTTGGTCATTTGGACATTCGATACTTTGATCATTGTTTCGGGTTTCGTGCTTCGGATTTCGAATTTATCCTTTGGGCCTCCGGTCAACAATCCGCTGCTCCTTCAAGTGGTCCTCCATCCCGAGACGTTTCGTCATCTCCGCAAGCGGCACCACCTCGATCTTGTTGGGGGCCACCTCACAGTGGGCCGCAAAACGATCCTGGAGCCCCGTCCCCCAGCTCGCGGTCGACCCCCCGGCGGGATCCGGTTTCAAGGCCACCGACAAAATCATCTCATCCAGTTCAAACGGATCGTCGTTCACCTTCTTGACGACGATCTGCCACTCCTCGATGCGGGGTTCGGCCGCCAGGAAGTCGGCGATCTGGTTGAAGTCGACGAGGGTCCCGCGGATCTTCGAGAAGTTGAATTCATTCACGTTGGAAACGCGCCTGAGATCGGACGAGATCCTCGGCATCGTGCGGCCGCACCCCGGACAGGGTTCCCATGTCATCCCCCCCTGCACGAGATCCCCCGTGCGGTAGCGCACGACGCAGGAGCCGCGCCACCCGAGCGACGTGTAGACGAGCTCGCCGGTCTGCCCCTCGCCCACGGGCGCCAGCGTCTTAGGGTCGATGATCTCGACGATCCCGAGGTCCGGATAAAGATGGAAGCCGGCCGCCACCCCCCCGCCGGGGCATTCAGGCCAGGCGGTGCGCGCCTCGGTGAATCCGTAGACCGAGACGACCTTGGGATTCCCGGCGCCGCGCTCGCGCAGAAGCGTCAGGATCCTCTCGCGAATGGCTGGCGTCGCCTTGTCCCCCCCCAGCACCACGAGCTTGACGGTCGAGAGGTCAGCCCCCTGGGCGTGCGCCTCGCGAAGGAGGTGATAAACGTATCCTGGAACGCCGGCCAAAAAAGTCGGCCGCACGCGCGAGAGGGCCTGAAGACACCCCGCCGTCCCCATCACCTT
>SBBH01000086.1 GCA_005239795.1 Planctomycetales bacterium | reverse complement strand
TCTCTTTCCATGGCATCGAGCCCCTCCTCTCGACGCCATTCTGGAAAAGTGTTACCTATGTGTCCGGTACGTTGTGTTACCTATGTCTCGGGAAGGACATTCGCGCGAAACTATTGCCGCACGGCCCCTTATAATCGCCTCCATGAAATACTTCAAAGGCGCTCAGTTCGTCCCTGCCAAGGGGGAAGCCCTGATGTTCTACGAATGCCAGGAGGACGGCGTCACGGTCGTGCGCCAATGCAGCTTCATCACAGGGACAGGGGAAATGACCAAGACCGACAAGCCCGTGGTCAAAAAACTCTTCCGCCCCGAAATGCTCGGAACCTCAAGCCTCGAGGAATTCGAGAGCTTCTGGAACCGTTGACGGCGCCATGCGCGTCCTCGTGACCGGCGGCGCAGGATTCCTGGGCTCGCACGTCTGCGAGGCGCTCGTCGCGGAGGGGCACCGCGTCACGATCCAGGATGATTTCAATGACTTCTATAGTCCGCACCTGAAGGAAGAAAATCTCCAGAAGCTCTCCGTGCAAAAAGCTGTCCGGGTCATCCGGGGCGACATCCGCGACCGAGCAGCCGTCTCGCGGGCCTTCGAGGAGTCGCGCCCAGAGGTCGTCGTGCACATGGCGGCGCGCGCCGGGGTGCGCCCATCAGCGGATGAGCCCCGCCTCTACCACGACGTCAACACACTGGGGACCCTAGAGATTCTCGAGCACGCGCGTCGCGCCAATGTCCAGCGGTTCGTCTTCAGCTCTTCGTCCTCCGTCTACGGCCGCCAGACCCAAGACGCCGGCGCCCCCCTCTCGGAAGACGACGCCGTCGAAACCCCTGTGTCGCCCTACGGCGCCACGAAGCGCGCCGGCGAACACCACGTGAGGGTCTTCCACAAACTCCACGGCATTCCCTCGGTCTGCCTGCGCTTCTTTACTGCCTACGGCCCCCGGCAGCGCCCAGACATGGCGATCCACAAGTTCGCGCGGCTCATTGCTGCGGGCGAGGAGATCCCGATCTACGGAAGCGGCGCAACCCCCAAGGACTACACCTTCGTCTCGGACATCGTCTCCGGGATCGTCGCCGCAATCGAACGGCCGATCGACTTCGAGATCGTAAACCTCGGCTCAGGGCGCGCGATCCCGCTTCTGTCGATCCCCGAGAAGCTGGCGAAATTTTTGGGGAAACCCCTAAGGGTCCGACATCTCCCCCTCCAGCCCGGCGATGTGATGGAAAGCCTCGCGGACCTGGCCAAGGCCCGGCAGGTCCTGGGGTACGCCCCGCGCGTCGGCTTCGACGAAGGACTTGAGCGGTTCGTCGATTGGTTTCAACACACCTAAATATTATAAAATAGACTTGACCCCTTCTTCTCCTTCGTCAGATCGCTTCAGCGATTTTTACAGCCGGCTAAAGGATTACCCGCCGCCGAGCTTCCGGCGGATGTAGTCGGCGCGCACGGCGTCGCGCTCCTTGGGCTCCAAGATCCGATGGGCGTTTTTCTGAAGGTGCGCCGGCTGGGTCAGGATGAAGAACTCGTTCACGGTCTTGATGTCGACATCGCGCACAAGCCCCAGGTTCACGCCCAACCTCAGGGCCGAGAGCTTCTCCATCGTCTCCTCCGAGGAGATCATGCGGGCGTTCTTCAGGATCCCGTAGGCCCGCCAGACGCGATCCTCGAGCTTGGCGCGGCTCTCCTTGAGGAGCGCGTCGCGCGAGCGGCGCTCGTACTCGACGACGTTGGGGATGACGCTTTCGATCGTCTGCAGGATCTGCTCCTCGGTGCGCCCCAGGGCGATCTGGTTCGAGATCTGGAAGAAATCGCTCGCCGCCTGCGACCCCTCGCCAAAGAGACCCCGCACCGCAAGGTTGATCTTGGAGACGGCGTAGAAGACCCGCTCGATCTCCTTGGTGATCACCAGCGCCGGCAGGTGCATCATCACTGACACGCGCATCGCCGTCCCGACATTCGTGGGGCAGGCGGTCAGATACCCCAGTTGCGGCGAGAAGGCATAGGAGACGCTCTTCTCGATCGTGTCGTCGATCCGGTCGATCCGGTTCCAGGTGGGGCGGGTCTGCAAACCCGATTTGATCACCTGGATCCGCAGGTGGTCCTCCTCGTTGATCATGATGCTGACGTTCTCCGAGGGGTTGACGGCCACCCCGCGGGGCCCCTCGCCGCCGGCCAGGTCCCGGCTGATCAAGTGCCGCTCCACGAGGAACGCGCGGTCGATCTCGCTTGCGGAGGTCATGTCAAAGTAGAGCATCTTCGCCAGGACTCCGGAGGCCTCGACCGCCTCCCTCAACCCCCGCTCGAGCTTGGCGCGCTGGGCGGCCGAGGCGCGGTTCACGAACGGCTCCCCCTTGACATTGCGCGCCAGGCGCACGCGGGTGCTGATGACGATGTCGGACTCCGGCCCGGTGCCTTTCAACCATTCCCCGACGGTGCCGCTCAGCGGGTCCATGCAGAGCTCACTCCTGGGGGGTTTGCTCTTCCAGACGGCGGATCTCGTCGCGGACCTGGGCCGCCTCCTCATAGGCCTCCCGCTCGATCGCGTTGGAGAGCTTCCGGCGCAGGGCCGCCATCGCCCGGGCAGAGGCGGCCGCAGGATCGCTTTCGGAGGCGCGGCTGGGGACCTTCCCGGTGTGCTGGACGCTCCCGTGGATCCGCTCGATGAAGGGAAAGAGCATCTTGCGGAAGACCGCGTAGTCCTTGGGGCACCCTAGCCGCCCCACTTGCCGGAACTGGGCATAGGTGATTTCGCAGTGCGGGCACTGGACGCCGGGGAGCTTCTTCGATTTGGCCTGGGGGGTCTCGGCCTGCCCTCCCAGGAAATCGGGAAGCGAAAAGTGGCTCTGAAAGGTGATCCCTTTTTGGTTGGCGCATTTGGCGCACAAGTGCAGCTCCTTTTTGACGCCGTTCGTGATCTCGGTGAGGTGGAGCGTCGAAGGTTGTTGCTTACAGAGTTCGCAAAGGATCATGGCCCCCGGATTCTAGTGGTTTGGCTCGAAAGTCTTAAGGCCGATTTCTTGTACTGGACTTCCTCGATCGACGAACGACGAACGTGGCCTCCGTCTTCGCCTTCCTGTATTCTTCGCCTCATGCGCGTGCGTGTGCTCTATTTCGCGGGCCTGCGCCAGGCGACAGGGACGGGGGAAGAGATCCTCACGATCCGCGATGGGGTCTCAGCGGGCGACCTTTGGAAGACCCTTGAGAGCCGCCATGCGGACCTGGTCCCCTGGCGCGCGCGCCTCAAGATCGCCGTCAACGAGGAGTTCGCCTCGGAGGAAACCCCTCTCCAGGAAGGGGATGTGGTCGCTCTCCTTCCCCCTGTCTCAGGAGGATCGGGGCGCGCCCGGATCGAGCGGGCTCCTTTGAACGCCCAGCGGCTCGCCGCCGAGATCACAGGGCACGGCGCGGGAGCCTGCGTCACTTTCACCGGCATCGTGCGCCCCGACGAAAAGGGAACTCCGATCCGCTCGCTCACCTACGAGATCTACCCCGGCATGGCCGAGAAAAAACTCGAGGCGGTCTGCGACGAGACGCTGGCGCGCTTTCCGATCCGGGAGATCCGGATCGGCCACCGCCACGGCGAGATCCCGGCGGGCGAAGCGGCCCTGGCGATCGCCGTCGCGAGCGAGCGCCGCGAGGCCGCCTTCGAGGCCTGCCGCTTCGCAGTCGAGCGCTTGAAAGAAATCGTGCCGATCTGGAAGATCGCGCCAGAAGAGCCGGGCCGCTCTCAGACTCTTCCCCAAAAAACCGAAAATTCCGAGAATCGTTGAGGGCGCCGCCGGCCAGATGCTAGAATTTGCTTAATGAGTAGCCCCGCGCGCCGGACGCGAAGCGATCTGGCCTGGGTCTTGGTTACCGCTCTGCTCTGCATGGTGGGGATCTCGCTTGCCGATTCCCCATTTGAGTCGGATGACGTCGCAGGAACTTGGTACCTCACGCTCTACCACACGGTCACACAAGACGGTGTCCCTCCTTTCGTCGAGCCTACCGCCTGCGCCACATGGGGCCTCAATGAAGGGACCAGTGGAAACCTCTGCGATGGGGGGTTCTACACATCCCCCCCGAAAAATGAAACCCCCTTCTGTGACCTGGAAGACACCACCATCGGCATACACGAATCGTATAAGTCGGATTGCCATATCGTGATCGACGATTTCGGCAATCTCGTCAACGTCGGCGTAAAGCTCAATAAAGACGAGAAGATTGTCTACGGAAAGTTCACGCTCACGCCGACGGGCCAGTTCACCAGCACGCAAGGGTTTCAACCCACCCACCCCGACTACGGCGGGTCGTGCCTCGCCACCGAAGGGGGAGGAGGACAGATCGGCTATCTCATCGCTGACAACGACCTCGACCCCACCACCGATCCAAAGCACGCATTCAACGCGTGCATGAATCTCGATAAGAAGCAATGTTCCAACGTACAGGTCGCGCGGTGGCTGAATGGCGCCCCAGACAAGAACAGCACTTATTTCGCTTACTGGACCAAGATCTCAAACGACCAGGACGACGACTCGAGCGACCCCGGGGGGGGCTGTTTCGTTTCCCACTAAGCCCGCTGAATTATTTTTCGGACTGATTCCTGATCCAGGCCGAGACCTCCTCACGGGCCGGCCCCTGAACATTGTCCTTCTCCCAAGCCGCTTCCAGCGCCGACAACCGTGCCGCGAGCGCCGGCCCCCCCCTCCCGATCCGGCCGGCTTCTGTCAGCCAGGCCGACGCCTCCGCTAACTCCTGGCCTCTCACAGCGGCGTCGACCGCGTCGGCAAAGAACAGGGCCGAGACATACCCCCGCGCATACGCCTCCTTAAACCGCGCGCGCGCCGGAATCAGACGCCCCTGAAAAAGATCCCACCGCCCCCAGTGATACAAAACATGCGGAGAGCGCGGCTCGATCTCGTAGGCCCGCGCGAACTGCCCCTGGGCCTCGACCGCGCGTCCGAAGCGATACCCCAGGACGTTGGCGCGGCTGAGGCGCGCCATCCACGAACGCGGATGGATTCGGAGAGTCGCCGGCGCCAGCGCAATGTCGCTTCGCCAATCCCGGTCTCGCCGGGCGCTCCCGGCGACCCACAAGCCCAAAAGGACCAAAGCCGCGGCGAGCCCCCCCCTCCGAAAGCGCCTCTCGGTCCGTTCCAGGGACCCACCCCCGCACAGGGCGAGCCCCGCCCAGGGGAGCGCCCAGTACCGCTCCGCGACCGTGAAGGCGGCGGCATCCACCGCGACCGACGCGGGGAGCCAGGCCGCGACGGCCCAGAGCCACCCGGCGCTCCAGGTCCATCCCACGCCGGGATAGCGCGCCAAGCGCCAGAGTGCCGCGGCAGAGAAGAGCCCCAAGAGCAATAGGGCCGGCAGGCCGGCCCCCGCGCGCCAGGCGAAGGGATGCTCCGCCGAAAGCCCCGCCGGGAAGGCCAGAAGCGCGACCGACCGCCAGAACCCTTCTGCCGACAGGAGCACGAGATCCCCTCTCGAAAGACCCCAGCTCCCCACCTGTGCGAGGCGCTCCGCCGGATCAGTCCCGAGCGTGCGCAGGAGGAACGCCCATCCCCCCACGGCGGCCGCCCCCCAGAAGGGAAGGTGGTCCCCAAACCGCACGGCGCGCCGGGAACGCCGCCGCGCGAGGTCACAGAGAAAAAAAAGCGCGGGCGCCGCCACGGCGGTCTCTTTCGCGAAGATCGCCAGCACAAAACAAACGAAACTGGCCCAAAGCCCCACACGCCCTCGGCCCCTCAAAAACAAAAGGAGCGAGGCCGTGACTAAAAGCACCAGGAGCGATTCCTTGCGGTTGGCGACATTGGCGAGCGATTCGCAGAGGATCGGGTGGACCCCGTAGGCGAGCCCCGCGATGAGCGCCGCGCGGGACCCCAGGGCGAGAGATCCCGCCAGGGCCCATACCCCCACCGCGCCGGCGCCGTGCAGAAGGAGGTTCGTCAAGTGGTATCCGAACGGGTTTCCCTGCCAGACCCAGTGGTCCCAGAGGATCGTCCAGTGCCGGAGCGCCCGCGCCCCCAAGGAATGGACGGGGGCCTCGAAAATTCCCCAGACCACCTGCCAGTCGTCCCAGGCGAAAACGCCGGCGAGGCTCCCGGCGTGCGCCGAGAAGACGACGGCCAGGATCATCGCGACGGCGAGGCCTTTTCGGCTCATTCAGGCCACGGCCCGGCGGTAGACCTCGACGGTCTTCTGCGCCGCCGCCTCCCAGGTGTAGCCGGCGGCTCGCCGGCGGCCCCCGGCAGAAAGCCGGGCCGCCAGAGGCGCGTCAGCCAGGAGCCGGTCTGCCGCCTGGGCGATTTCCGCGGGGCTCGCCGGATCGACCCAGAGCGCCGCGTCCTCCAGGACTTCTAAAAGCCCTCCGGCGCGCGAAGCGACCACGGGCACCCCGCAGGCGGCCGCCTCGAGCGGCGGCAGGCCAAACCCTTCCGCGAGCGACGGGTACAGGAAGAGATCCGCCCCCGCATAAAGCGCGGGAAGATCCTCTTCCGCCACGAACCCTGTCCAACGCACGCGGGAGGAAATGCCGAGGCGCTCAGCCAGCCGGGCCGCAGAGCGCCACATCCAGCCGGCCCGGCCGGCCAGAACGAGCATGCCAGGGTAGCCCCGGCGCACAAGGCGCGCAAACGCCTCGAGAACGGCGGCGTGGTTCTTGCGCGGCTGGCGCGTGGCGACGGTCAGAAGATAAGGGCGCTCGATACCATAGCGCGCCGCGGCCGCGGCGAGGCGCTCCGGCGGCTGGGGACCAAAAGCAGGGGAACAGCCATGAGGCACCACGACGACCCGCTCCGGTGCGAAATCGGTCTCGAACAAAAAGGCGTCCCGGCTGTAGCGCGAGACGGCGATCACCTGGGAGGCGTTGCGCGCGACGCCCGCAAGAGCCATCCGCCAGTAGGCCCGCGCCGCAAGGGTCTCGGTGTGGGATTGCGTCAGCGGCAACAAATCGTGAACCGTCGCAACCGCCGGCAGACTCAAACGCCTCAGGGCGAGCGCGTTCTTGGGGCCATGCACGAGATCGACTTCCCCCCGGCGCGCCCGATTCGGGATCGCGAGCTGTTCCCGATACAACCGGGCGAATGATCCCGGAGTCTCCTCTCCCCAAAGAACAAAGCCGAGATCCGGCGCGACACGCCTCATCGCCTCCAAAAGAGAGACGAGGTACCGACGCACGCCGCCGGGCGTCTGGAGAGCCCCCGCATCAATTCCGACACGCATATCACTTAGCTGTGCCTGACAAATTCGTTTGATAAGCACGAATACCGCTCGCGCGCCGTGGGGGTTCAAGCGGCACATCCCGAGAGACAAGCGGCAACGGTTTTCCCTGCCTCCGGACGGCCAGCACCTTCCGATACACCTCCCATGTCTTCCGGGCCGCCTCGTCCCACGAAAAGAGCCTCGCCCGGGCGCGCCCCTTTTCCGAAAGGCGGCTCCAAAGCTGTCGATCGCTCAAGATCCGCGCCGCCGCCTGAGCGATTTCTACACTTGAGGCGGGGTTGGCATACAGCGCGGCCGAGCCGGCCACCTCGCCAAGCGCGCCGCGCTCGGAGGTCACGACCGGCGTCCCCGCGGCCATCGCCTCCAGGACCGGCAGGCCGAACCCCTCATAGTAGGAAGGATAGAAGAACAGCGCCGCGTCGCGGTACAAGGTGAGAAGCTCCGCCTCTGAGACGAACCCCTTCCAGACGACCCCCTCGGCCGCTTCCTTTCCTTTGTCCCCGCGCGGCCCCCAGCCAGACGGCCCGGCGATCACAAGCGGCCATCTCACGCCGTGCACGCGGCGCAGGATCGCGTAGGCGGACAACAACCCCGGAAGATTTTTTCGGGGCTCCCGCGCCCCCACGAAAAGAAGGTGCTTTCCAGGACGGGCGGGGTCGCGCGGAGCGCTGGCGAAAAACGCCGGCGCTGCCGCCTCGTAGACGACGGTGATCTTTTCCGCCGGAACCCCCCAGCGCACGAGGTCGCGCTTGACGGCCTGGCTTACGGCGATCAGATGGTCGGAAGCTTTGATGATCCGCGCGAGCATCAATCGGTGGTGCAGGACGTTGCGCCAGGTGTGGCCCCACGGAAAAAGAATCGGCGTCAGGTCATGGACAGTGACAATTTTCCCGAAGGACGTCGCAAACCATGGCGCGTAGCTGTTCGGGAGATGCAGAAGGTCCACCGCGAGCCGGCGCGAGCGCCAGGCGGCCGCGTACTTGGCGAGCGGCAGGCGTCCCGCCGGCGACCCCTCGAGGATTTCCCAGGTGGCCTCCCCTCCTTCTCCTTCCTGGCGGGCGCGCGCCGCGAGAGCCGCCGCGAGACTCTCGGTGTACCGACGGACCCCCCCGGGGGCCCGTCCCGCCGCAGCCCGATCGAAGCCGATCCTCACGTTTTCTCCTTCCCCGCGGAGGGGGATGGCGCCGTTTCCACGGGAGGGTAGGAGGCGTCCGCGACCGTCTCCGCGTAGATCATCACCGCCCACTCCCCCGCCAACCCCAAGGCGAACAGTTGAAAAGAAACGAACAGCAGGAGGACGGTCATGTAAAAAAAAGGATTCCCCGTCATATCCATGCCGCCGACGCATTTCATCCAGGCGACCGCGGCCGCGCACACCAAGGCAAGCAAGAAGAAAACCGCCCCCGCCCCGCCGAAAAACGCCAACGGGCGCGCGCTCAAGCCTGCCGCAAACCGGGCCGCCGCCAGATCCGTCGCGATACGCAGGATGCGCGACAGGCCGTATTTGGCGCGTCCCCAGCGCCGCGGGCGGTGCGCGACCGGGATCTCCCCGACGCGCGCCCCCTTCCAGAACGCCACCAGGGGTAGGAACCGGTGCATCTGGCCGTGGAGACGCGTCCGCAGGAGGCACTCCCGCCGGAAGGCGCGTAAGCCGCAGCCGACGTCGTGAAGAGGAGCGCCGAAGAGGGTCCGCAGCAAGATGTTCGCCAGGCGCGAGGGAAGAGCACGCCGCAAGAAAGGATCGCATCTGTTCCGGCGCCATCCGACGAGAAAATCCCATTCCCCTTCTCCCAGGGCCGCCAGAAACCGCGGGATCTCCGCCGGGTCGTTCTGGAGGTCCCCATCCAGGGTGACCACGACGTCGCCGCGGCATCGGTCGAGGGCCGCCTGCAGGGCCGCCGTCTGCCCGGCGTGGCGTCCCAGGCGCAGGACTGTCGCCGGAAACCCTTCTTTCTCCACAGTGTGACGAAGCGCCTCGAAAGTGCCGTCGATGCTGGCATCGTCGACCAAGAAAACCTCCCAGGCATCCGAAAGTCCGGCCAGGACCCCGAACAGCTCTCGGCAGAAAGGTTCGACATTCCCCGCCTCGTTGCGGAACGGGACGAGCACCGAAACGAGACGCGGCCTTTCGGCGTTCATGCCCTCTCCATTCCAGTACGGCCTCTTAAGCTATCTCCCGGGCCAAGATGATCCGTGAGGGACGCCACTTCAAGAAGAAAGGTTTTTCCGTGAAGGAGAAACCACACAGTTGTCGATCAGCCGGGTCTTGCCGATTCTCACCGCCAAGGCCAAGAGCATTTTCCCGCGGGCGCGCCTGACCGGCTCGAGGGTCCCGGCATCGACGACCGACGCGTAGTCAATCGAGGCACCGGGAGCCTCCGACCAGATGAGGCGGCGCATCCCCGCTTCAATCCGTACGGCGCGCTTCTCGCCAAGCGCGATCAGACGCCGCCCCAAGCGCAGGGCATGGACGAGCGCCAGAGCCCTGCGCCGCTCCTCCGGAGTGAGGTAGGCGTTTCGGCTTGAGAGCGCCAGGCCGTCCTTCTCGCGCACCGTGGGGCAGACCACGATCCGGACGGGAAAATCAAGGTCCCGCGCCATGCGCTGGATGATCGCTGCCTGCTGATAGTCCTTCGCGCCGAAAAAAGCCGCCGTGGGTTGGACCCGATTGAAGAGTTTCGCCACCACCGTCATCACCCCGCGAAAATGCCCCGGCCGATACGGACCGCAGAGGTGTCGGGGCAACCGCGTCTGGACCACGACCGTGTCGGCGCCGGGCCTGTAGACCTCCCCCGCCCGGGGAACGTAAACAAAATCGACCTTTTCACGCCGGCAGAGCGCCAGATCCCGCGCGAGCGTCCGGGGGTATTCCGAAAAATCCTCCCGGGGCCCGAATTGCGTGGGGTTCACAAAAATGCTCACGACGACGAGGTTGCACGATTTCCGGGCGCGGCGCATGAGAGAAGCGTGCCCCGCGTGCAGGGCCCCCATCGTCGGCACGAACCCGATCGACCAGCCCCGCCGACGCGCGGGAGCGAGGGCACGCCGGAGGGCGGCCGCGCTTCGCCAAACTCTCATGGGAGGCGCGTCACGCCGACCGCCGGGACCGAGGCCGCCATCTGCTGGATCGTTTTCTTCAGGCGCGGATGCACAAAGTCGGGGGCGATCTCCATCAGGGGCACCAGCACGAATGCCCGCTCATGGAGGCGCGGGTGCGGGATCTCCAATCCCTCCTCGGCACGGAACAAATCCCCCCAGAACAGGAGATCGAGATCAAGCGTGCGCGGCCCCCCGCGCGTCTCCTGGGAGCGGTTTCGCCCTTGGCTCATCTCGATCGCCTGCAGGACCCGCAGGAAAGGAAGCGGCAGAAGGCGGCTGGCCAGCTCACACACGGCGTTCAGGAACGCCTCCTGCGGCACATCCCCCACCGGGTCTGTCTCGTAAAAATGGGAGGTCTTGACGAGATAGGTCTCCGGGATCCGCGTCAGTTTGGAAAGAGCCGCCTCCAAGGACGCCTGACGGTCGCCGACGTTTGAGCCCAGGCCGATGAAAACACGCGCCGTCCGCTTCTGTTCCATGTGTCAGTCCAGGTTAGGATTCGCGCGAAAACAACTGAAGATCAAGTCGCACAGCCTTTCCGTCCACGTCCGCTGCCTCGCCACCGGAGGGGGAGGCGGCCCACAGGACCTCAGCGGCCAGACATTCCTCCTGAATCGTCGTGGCGTGCGTCCGGCAGGCCTCTACCACCTCGTTGTCCCCCGCGATCCAGAGGCGGATACGCGCCTCGTAGGGAAGGTCCCGCGCCTTGCGCAAGGCCTGGACATGGTGGACCACCTCGCGCGCCCGCCCTTCGGCCACAAGCGCCGGCGTGAGCTTGGTATCAAGAATCACAACCAAACCGTTCCCCTCGGCAGCAGGAATTTTCGCTGTCTGGACCGTTTGAATCGTGACATCTTCCTTTTGAAGCACGAATGGTTCCGGCCATCCTGGAACGGACCAACCGGTTGTACGCAAAGCCGTGAGATAAGTATTCGGGCTGGCCGTCTCTAAAATTTTAGCCAGATCTCCCACACGCTTGCCAAGACGAGGCCCAAGGCGAGCGAAGTTGGGTTTCACTTTGTATTGAAACAGATTGCGCTGGTCCGGTGCGCTCTTCACTTCCTTCACGTTCAACTCTTCTTGAATCAGTTGTTCGTGCCTGAAAATCTTTTCAGCTGTTTGCATGTCGGGTGCGGCAATCCGGCAAACAGCCAACGGTTGACGCACTCTCATTTTTTCCGTTGCCCGAATGGCATGGCCAAGCCCAACAACTGTTTGAACAATCTCCATCTCCGTCAGAAGCTCTGTGTCCTCCCAAACATCCGACGGTTCCGGGAACGGACAGAGGTGCACCGACTCCGGCAAGCCTACATAAGCGGTCCGCAGGTTCTGGTACATCTCCTCCATCGTGAAGGGGAGGATCGGCGCTAAAAGCTTGGCCGTCGTCAAAAGAACATGATGCAAGGTCTTGTACGCGGCCGTCTTGTCGGCATCGTTCCCCCCCTTCCAGAAACGGGCCCGGCTTCGGCGCAGATACCAGTTAGAAAGGTCGTCGAAGAATTTTTCCGCTTCCACCGTCAAAGGCGCCGTCAGATACGCCTCATACTGGCGGGTGGCGAGCGCGACGAACCGCGCCAGGCGCGCCAGGATCCACCGATCGAGCTCCGCCAGCCCCGGCGTCTTGGGCGCGAGATCCCCCGAAAGATCCGGCTTGTCGATGTTGGCGTACTCGACGAAGAAGGCGTAGACGTTCCAAAGCGTGAGGAGTTTGCGTCGGACCTCGGCGGCAGGGCCGAAGCCGAAGCGGAGGTTTGTCTCGATGTTGGCGCCGGCGTAGAGCCAGCGCATGCCGTCGGCCCCCATTTTCTCGGCGGCCTCGTCGAACCAGATGGTGTTGCCGGCGCTCTTGTGCATGGGCCGGCCCTTTTCGTCGAGGACCTTCTCGTAAGCCAGGACCGTCTGGTAGGGGGCGCGGTTTTCCTTGTCGAGCGTCACCGCCATGAAGAGCGTCGAATAGAACCAGAGCCGGACCTGTTCGCGCATCTCGCA
The DNA here is from genome assembly GCA_005239795.1 of Planctomycetales bacterium. Classification (GTDB taxonomy): domain Bacteria; phylum Planctomycetota; class SBBH01; order SBBH01; family SBBH01; genus SBBH01. The sequence goes on along the minus strand of SBBH01000086.1, from coordinate 1,760 downwards.
GACGAATTCGGCGGGAAACCATTCCGCCCAGACCTTGCGGCCGGGGTCCTTGAGGTATTCCAAGGTTGAAAAAGGAATGATCCCCGCGTCGAGCCAGCAATCCCCCACCTCGGGAAGCCGAGCGGTGGGATTTCCGCATTTCTCGCACGCGATCTTCACGGCGTCGACCCAGGGGCGGTGGAGTTCGGGGAGCGATTCGGCGAGTTTCCGGTCGACAGCGCGCTTGACGAGTTCTTCCCTCGATCCCAGGACCGTCATGTGGCCGCAGGCGCATGGGTAGAAGGGCAAGGGCAGTCCCCAGAACCGCTTGCGGGAGATGCACCAGTCCCCCATGGTGGTCAGCCAATCCTCCATCCGCTTCCCGATGTGGTCCGGGATCCAGGTCACGGCCGCGGCCGCCCTCTTCATCGGCTCCCGGATTTCGTCGCACCGGATGAACCACTCGTCGACGACGCGGAAGACCAGCTCCTCGTGGCAACGCCAACAGACGGGATAGCGATGGCGCACGTCCTGCAGTTTGTAAAGGAGCCCCTTCCCCTTCAGACTTTCGAAGATCCGCGGGGCGACCGCCGCGACGTTTTCACCCGAGAGAAATCCATACCCGGGTCCGTACACGCCGTTCTCGTCGATCGGGACGAGGACGGGAAGGTTGTTCGTTTTCGAGAGTTCAAAATCCTCTGCGCCACAGCCGGGGGCGATATGGACGATCCCGGTCCCCTCCGCCTCCCCGACAGCCTCCCACGGGATCACGCGCCGAGGAGCTCCCTTCTGGACCTCGAATTCGTCGAAGGGACCCGTGTAGGTCCAGCCGACGAGGTCCTTCCCCGAGACGGTCCGGACCACCTCTCCCCCCTTTCCCAGGATCGAGGCGGTTCCTTTCGACAAGATGAAGGTCTCTTCCCCCTGGCGGACGAACAGGTAATCCAGCTCCGGTTGCACGGCCAGGGCGACGTTGGCCGCCAACGTCCAGGCCGTGGTCGTCCAGACGAGGAAGAAATGAGTCGGCTGCCCCTTGACCGGGAGCTTCACGGTGACCGAACGGTGCGTCGTCTCCTTGTAGGAGTCGATCAGCTCATGCTGCGACAGGGACGTCCCGCACCGAATGCACCAGGGCATCGAGCGGTGCCCCTTGTAGAGCCACCCCTTGGCGCGGCAGACCGAGAGGAAATGCCAGATGTAGGCGATGTTCGTGTCGGTATGGGTGTAGTAGGAGTTGGGCCAGTCCATCCACTGCCCCAGGCGGATCGAGTGCTGGGTCTGGAGGGCCGCGTATTTCTCGACCTGTTCGCGGCAGGCCCGGCTGAACTTGTCGAGGCCGTAGATCAGGATGTCGCGCTTAGAATTCAGATTGAGGGCCTTCTCGACCCCCACCTCGACCCAGAGCCCCTGGCAATCGAACCCGTTCTGGTAGCGCTGATGGAATCCCCGCATCGCCTTATAGCGCTGGAAGATGTCCTTATAGGTCCGCCCCCAGGCGTGGTGCACCCCCATGGGGTTGTTGGCGGTGATCGGACCGTCAAAAAAGGAGTAGTGGGGACCGCCCCGGTTTTTCTCCACCAAGCGCGCGAAAATCCGTTCACGCTCCCAGAAAGCCAGGATCCGGGGTTCGATCTCCTGCAGATTCAGCTTCTTGTCGACGCGTGAAAACACACCGCGATTGTAGCACGCGGTCAAAAGCGGGTCATCGAAACGCCTTATAAAGGATTTGCGCGAATCCTTAGGGCTTGAGGAAAAAAGTCCCCGGAGGGGACTGGCGCCAG
>SBBH01000104.1 GCA_005239795.1 Planctomycetales bacterium | reverse complement strand
CGTCCCGCCCAGCGGCCAGCCACGCCAGCACCCCCCCGACAAACGCGGGCACGCGGGAACGCCGGCGTAAGCGCTTCAGGGCCCGTTCTATTTCGTGCGAAACCGCACTGGGGGTCACCCCCAATTCTTGGGCGATGTCCGATGTCCAGCGCCCCTGAAAATATTTCATCTGCAGGATCGCTTTTTGCTGGTCGGAAAGCCTCGCGAACTGTTCCATCACGCGCCGGATCTGGTCGCTGGAGATCTCCGCTTCACTTGCAGGCTCCGCCTGACGGGCGGGAAGTTCCAACCCCTCTTCCCAGGAGACCTCGCAGGCGGCGCGTTTCCTCTTACGCCGCCAGAAATCGATCGCCGTGCGGCGCGCGACGCGGTTCAGCCAATGCGAAAAAGGAACGCCGCGCGCGCGCCACATCCCCTCCTTGGCCAGGATCCGCGCGCAACACTCTTGGCTGATCTCGTCAAGTTCGTCATCGTCGCGCGCGTAGCGGCGCACCACGCCGCGGATTTGCGTCAGATGCTCCTTGAGATCGTCTCGGAAGCGGTCGTTTTCCATTCCCTATACCAGTAAACGCGATCCCCCTCTAAATTTGACCAAAATTCCGGAAAATTTGGATCTCAAGCCCCCCCCCGCCACAGCCAGGACATTCTTACCCCTCCCGGCGCGACGGGCACCAGCGCGCCACAGGACAGCGAGGACACTCGGGGCGCCTCGCCTTGCAGACGGCGCGGCCATGCAGGATCACGGTATGGGAAAGGGTGGTCCAGTCTGCTCTCGGCCAAAGTTTTTGGAGATCCAATTCCACCTTCACGGGATCTGTGTTGCGCGTCCACCCCAGGAGGCGGCTGAGGCGTCCCACATGGGTGTCAACCGTGATCCCGGGGATCCCGAAAGCGTTCCCGAGGACGACATTGGCGGTCTTGCGTCCCACGCCGCGCAGGGAAGTCAGCTCCTCCATTGAACCGGGCACCTTTCCCCTGAATTTCTTGACGATATCCCGGCAGGTGGAGCGTATCGAAAGCGCCTTCGAACGGTAGAACCCGGTGGAACGGATCTCTTGTTCGAGCCGTTTTTGCGGCGCGCGCGCGAAATCGGCAGCGGTCCTGTATTTCCTGAAGAGGCCTGGGGTCACCTTGTTCACCCGCGCGTCGGTGCACTGCGCCGAGAGGATCGTCGCCACCAAAAGCTGCAGGGGATTCTCGTGGCGAAGCGCGCACTGGGCTTCCGGATACGCTTTTTGAAGGGTCGTGAGAACGTTTTGGACGACGATGCTCCGGCGGGCCTCGGCGCGCGTGATTTTTGAAACCCGCAAGGCCGTTTGCACCGATGGATGATACTGGCGGGATCTCTGCATTGCGACGCCCCCCCGAAGACGGCTACCATGCAGGCCGCTCGCGCACGGCAGAGCCGAAGAAACCAGATCCGCCGCGCATGAAATTCAAGATGAAGAAAGAAACAGTCCGGGAGCTCGTCCTCATCCCCCTCTTCTGCTTCACGGCGATCTACCTGCCGCTCTCGCTCCTCTATTTCTCGCCGCGCGATTTCAAGGACCTCGTCTACCCGGCCGCCGAGACGACGCAGAACCCGATGGGGCTGGTGGGAGCCCACGTGGCCCGTTTTTCGTTCTGGATCCTTGGAAAATCGGCCTACCTTCTTTCATTCCTGACGGCGGTTTGGAGCGCGGTCCGATTCATCCGGCGTGAGATTCCGGGATTCGTCTACAAAGCCACCGGATCGGCGATCGCGGTCGTTGCGGTGGCAACACTGGAATCGCTTCTTTCCTGGAACTGGATGAAAAACCCCGTGCCACCCCATTTCGGCGGCGTGGTCGGGGCATGGACGGCCGGCTTGATGAGGGATCTTTTCGGCCTGGCGGCGATCCCCATTGCGCTCCTCGTGACCGCCTTGTCGGCGATCTTGGCGACCGACATCCTGTTCTATCCGTATCTGCGGCGCGGGATCGACCTGGTGCGCCAGGGAAAATTCCGCCTTCCGGGGATCGAGCCGGGGGGGGGGCCGGAGACGGCCGCACCTCTTCCTCCGATTCCCCAGACGGCTCCTCTTTTCCCCCCGCCGGTGCCTCGGATGCCACAGATTGCGAAGGCTCCTCAACCGGCGGTGCCGGAAAGCAACGCGCCTGTCGCACACGAAACGCCTGAACCGCCGGAAGAAAAATCGCCGCGACGCCGCGCGGCTCCTGTGGCCCCGTCCGGGGCCGCCGCGGCTGCCACCTCATCAGAAGGATATCTCCTCCCGCCGGCGGATCTTTTGGACAAGGCGGTACCGTTCGCGGTCTCCTCCCAGGAGCAGCTCGTCCAGGAGCGCTCGACCGTCCTCATGAAAACGCTCCAGCAGTTCGGGATTGAGGCGACGGTGGTCCAGGTCGACCGAGGGCCGGTTGTGACGATGTACGAGCTGATGCCCGCCCCCGGCGTCAAGGTCCACCGGATCATGGCCCTGGAAAACGACATCGCGATGGCCTTGAAAGCCACCTCGATCCGAATCGTGGCGCCGATCCCTGGAAAATCGACCGTCGGGATCGAGGTTCCCAACTTGACACGCGGGATCGTGCGCTTGCGCGAGCTCCTCGCGCACGCCCAGCGCGACCAGATGATCCCGCTCTTTCTCGGAAAAGACACCGTGGGGGAGCCGCTTCTGACGGATCTCACCAAGATGCCGCACCTCCTGATCGCTGGGGCCACCGGGTCCGGGAAAACCGTCTGCCTCAACACCCTGATCCTCTCGATCCTCATGACGCGCAAGCCCACCGACGTGAAGCTCGTCCTTATCGACCCCAAGATGGTCGAGCTCACCGCCTACCGGGACATCCCACACCTAGCCTGCCCCGTCGTGACCGACATGAAAAAGGCGGTGAATGTCCTCGCCTGGGCGGTGCAGGAGATGGACGGCCGCTACGACCTCCTCTCGCGCGCCGGGGTGCGCCATATCGAAGGGTACAACCGCCTTTCGCCACGGGATCTGGCGGAACGCCTGGCGCGCGACGACCCGCAGGCGGTCTACCCCGAACGGCTCCCCTACCTGGTGATCATCTTGGATGAACTGGCGGATCTCATGATGGTCTCGGCCAACGAAATCGAGACCTCCGTCATACGCCTGGCGCAGAAATCCCGCTCGGTGGGGCTCCATCTCATCCTGGCGACTCAGCGCCCCTCGGTCGACGTCATCACCGGCCTCATCAAGAGCAACCTTCCGGCGCGGATCGCCTTCCAGGTCGCGAGCAAAGTCGACTCCCGCACGATCCTCGACAGAAACGGCGCCGACAAACTCCTGGGAGCGGGAGATCTTTTGTTCCTCGCGCCAGGGGCCTTGAAGATGACGCGCGGCCAGGGGACGTTCCTCTCCGACGAGGAGATCCGCCGCGTTGTCGACCATGTCAAATCCCAGGCCGAGGCGCAATACGAGCAGGACCTCGTGCGCATCCAGGAGGTGGACGCCTCGGTCTTGGGCGAGAAGGACGAACTCTACGAGGAGGCGGTGCGGGTCATTCTCTCCAGTCAGCGCGGCTCGGTTTCCCTGATCCAGCGCAATTTCGGAATCGGCTACACCCGCGCCGCGCGCCTCATCGATATGATGGCCAAGGAAGGGCTCGTGGGCCAGTACAAGGGGTCCCAGGCCCGCGAGGTGAGGATGACCCTCGAGGAGTGGGAGCGGGCCCAGCAGAACAAGCAGACGGCCGCCGAGCCATGAACAAACATCCTCGGTCCACTCTTCCCGTCCCCCCCCAAACGGGGGGACGCCGTGTGGCGCTTCCGTCCCCCACCGTTTCTCTCATCTCCCTGGGGTGCCCCAAAAATCTCGTCGACTCCGAGAAACTCATGGGGTCGATGGCGACGTCCGGATTCATTCCGATGCATCCCGACGGGCCGGCTGACGTCTTGATCGTCAACACCTGCTCGTTCATCGGCGAGGCCCAGCGAGAATCCGAGGAGGCGATCCAGCAGGCGATCCGCTCCAAAAAGAAAGGCCGCCTGAAGGGGCTCGTCGTCGCCGGATGTCACGCCCAGCGGTTCGGGAAGGTGCTCGCCGAGCGGTTCCCTGAGGTCGATGCCGTCGTGGGGGTGAGCGCCGCCGCCGACATTGCCGAGGCAGCGCATGCGGCCTTGAACCGTTCGCGCGAGCAGGAGGCCTGGATCCGCCTCCACCCTCCCATCGAGGTGGATGTCCGCGACGACGCCAGGTTTCGCCTGACGCCTAAGCACTGGGCTTACTTAAGAATTTCGGAAGGGTGCGACCACGCCTGCACCTTCTGCGCAATCCCTTCGTTCCGGGGAAAGCACCGTTCGAAACCTTTTGATCAGGTCTTAGCGGAGGCGCGGGAGCTCATCGCCAGCGGCGCCTCCGAACTTCTCGTGATCGGGGAGGACACCACCGCCTACGGGATTGACCTTGACCGCCGGCGGCGGTTGGGAGAGCTGCTCAGTGCCGTCTCGGAGCTTGCTGGCCTCCGGTGGGTCCGCCTCATGTATGCCTATCCGACGGGATTTGACGAAGCGACCCTCGCCGCGATCGCCGAGCGCCCCACGATCGCCAAGTATGTCGACATCCCTTTTCAGCATACGGCGAGTCGCGTCTTGAAGCGGATGAACCGGAAGGAAACGCGCGAGGATATTTTTAGGATCGTCGCGCGCCTGCGTGAGCGCGTCCCCGGTATCGCAATCCGATCGACATTTATCGCGGGATTCCCGGGGGAGACCCCCGAGGACCATGAAACACTGCTCGCGGATCTTGCGGCGCTGGCACTCGATCGCGTCGGGTGTTTCGCCTACTCACCGGAAGGGAGCCCGGTTGCGAACCGCCTGGACGGAGCCGTAGACGAGACTGAACGGAAACAGCGCCGCAATGCCGCGATGGAAACCCAGCAAAAAATCTCCTGGGCGAAAAACCGCGCCCGGATCGGCTCGGTCTGCGAGGTGGTGATCGACGCCCCACATCCGGAACTGCGATTTCGCAAAGAGCGGTCCGGATACAAGGCGCGAGGCGAGCCGTCGGGTCTGCCTGCGACCCCCGACTCGCCGAGCAACGCCGTAGACGGGCCGCTATACGCGAAATCGCGCGGCGTCTGGATCGCGCGCTCTCAGGGAGAGGCCCCCGAGATCGACGGGCATATCGAGCTCCGTTCGCGCCAGCCCCTCGCGCCGGGAAAGGTCGTGCGCATCACGATCACCCATGCGGGTCCCTACGACCTGGCCGGCGTCCCAGCCGACGAAGCCGGTCAAACTAGAAAAAAAGGGAAATGAACCTGCCATGACAATCTGGAATCTCGCCAACACGATCACGCTGGCGCGGCTCTGCCTGTCCCTCGTCTTCTTCGTGGTCCTCTACAAAGGAACGAGCCGCCAGGCATATGTCGCGGCGTTGGCGTTGTTCGCGGCGGCAAGCCTCACCGATTTCCTGGACGGTTGGGTCGCCCGCAAGCGAAACGAGATCACCCCCTTCGGGCGCGTGGCCGATCCCTTCGTGGACAAGATTCTGATCTGCGGCGCGATGACCTTGCTGTGCTTTGTGCCGGAGGCGGAGCGGTTGGGACTCACCGCCGGCGTCGCCGCCACCGTGATGGTGCGCGAGCTCCTCGTGACCTGGCTGCGGGGCGTGGTGGAGGGAAAAGGGGTCCCATTTGGAGCGTCGTTCCTGGGAAAGGTGAAGCTTTTGTCTCAAACGGCGGTGGTGTTTGTGATTTTGTTGGCCCTGGCGGACCTGGCGCCACCCCTTCCGGACGAAAGCGGCCTCTACTGGACCGTCCGAGGTCTTATTTGGGCCATGTTGCTCCTCACTGTCCTGTCCGGCGCTGGATACCTGGTGCGCGGTTGGCGACATGTCCGCGGTGAGTTCCGGCAGACCACGAAGTTATAGAAAACCGAAGTGCTGAGTTCTGAGTATTGAGCGCCACCTCTTTCAGGACTCAGCACTTAGGGCTTGAGGAAGAAAGTCCCCGGAGGGAACTAGCGCCAGTCGGCGCACGGCGGCGTTTCCGCCGTTCTTTCCTCAAGCCCTTAGTACTCAGAACTTTCTCAAATAGGTACGATCGCGCGCTGATGCGCGATGCAATCTGTCGCGGCATTCTGACCGTCGGCGGCGCGGGGTGCGCTCCGCGCGCGCGCGGGACGCTCGGGACCCTGGCAGGGTTGGCTATTTTTCTCGCGGCGCGAACCGTCCTCTCGAGCGATCCTTGGCTCGTTCCCCTGGCCGGGACGCTGGCCGCCGGGACGGTTCTGGTGTCGTTGGGGCATTGGTGCGAGAGGCGCTACGGTGCGAAAGACCCTCAGGAAGTTGTCTTGGACGAGCTGGCCGGAATTTTTTTGGCCTTTGCGGGGTTTTCTCATCTCACGTGGATCGACATTGCCATCGGATTTTTGGGATTCCGGATTCTCGACATCTTAAAACCCTTCCCGGCTAGGCAGGCTGAAAGGCTTCCCCGTAACTGGGGGATTCTGTGCGACGATCTCGCGGCGGCTGTCTATGCCAATTTGTTTTTGCACGCCTGGCGGATTTGGGGGCCGTCGTGAAACATGCCTTGGCGATTGCGGGATCGCTTCTGGCGGCGGCTCTTTTCGCCGCGCTTCTGATTGGCGCCGAGACCTTCACGCTTCTCACATTGGCGATCGGCCTTATCGTCCTTCCGGTGGGGTACCTGTTGATCAGTGCCCTGTCGCCGGCCCGACCCGACCGGAAGTGCCCTGAATGCGGCGCCGAGGCGCTCACGCCCCTGGCGCCAAGCAGCCAGATCGGCGTGCGCTGCACAGCGTGCGGACATAGAGATGAAGAGGCGTCAACAGCGCTTTTAGATCACGAACCTCTTCTTTAAACTCCGCCCATGAAGTCGACCCTGGGCATCGACGAAGCCGGCCGCGGGCCAATCTTAGGCCCCATGGTTGTCGCCGGCGTGTTGATCAACGAGGATCTCGAGGCGGAGTTTTTAAAGATCGGCGTCCGGGACTCGAAGCGGTTTTCCGGCCCGCAGGCTAAAACCCGCCGCGCGGCGCTGGCCGTGGTGATCCGCGAAAAAAGTTTGGCCGTTGCCGTGCGGGTTCTCACGCCTGCCGAGATCGACGCGGAGAACCTGGGCGACCTTGAACGGCGTGCGGCGCTCTCGATCATCCACGAGGTTCGTGAAGTCCGTCCACTGCAAACAGTTATGGCCGACGGCCGCTCGATCTTCGGACGGCTCGCCAAGACTGTGCCGAATTTTTGCGCCGAAGACAAGGCAGACAGCCGCTACATCGCCGTCGCCGCTGCCTCGATCGTCGCTAAGGATCTTCGCGACCGCCTTTTCGAGGAGATCCGCAGCCGCTACGCGCCGGAGTTTGGAGCATTCGCGGGCGGCGGGTACCCCAACGAGGCGACACTCTCGTTCCTGGCGGCCTACCGCGCCCGCCACGGGGACCTCCCTCCCGAAGCCCGCCGCAAATGGAAGGTGGGGGCGCTCGCATGACAGCGCCGCGCCGGAGCGGTCCCCGCGCGCGGGCTGAGCGGGCTCGCGCTTTTATCGAACGCGACATCTGGAATACGGATCTGACGGATCTGACGGGGCTTAAGGCTTCCGCCTACTCTTTTTTAAGAATGCTCTACATCACCGCGACGGGGATTTTCCGCGACCGACTCCCTTTGCGTGCGGCGGCGCTCACGTTTACGACACTCATTTCGATCGTGCCGTTTCTGGCGATCGGTCTCTCCGTCGCGAAAGCTCTGGGATTCAAGCAACGCCTTGAAGGGATGATCTTGGCCAAGATCCCTCCCGCCTGGCCGCAGGAGCTTAAAGACACCGTCGCCGGCATCTTCAGCCAGGTCGACGCGACCAACTTCGGCACCCTGGGGACGATCGGCCTTCTGCTCCTTTTTCTCGCAGCCTTGAAGGTCCTGTCGACCATCGAGCAAACCTTCAACGACATCTGGGGGGTGCGTCAAAACCGAACCTTTGCGCGGCGCGTGAGCGATTTTTTAAGCGCGCTCATCATCATGCCGATTCTGATGCTCCTGGCGACAAGCGCCAACGCTTTCCTCGCCAGCCCCAAAATCCTCTCCCTCCTTTCGGCCTGGGCCGGGCCGCTCCTGCCGGTCTATCTGGTGCTCCTCAAGCTCGCCCCCTTCGTTTTCCTGTGGATCGCCTTCACGGCGATCTACGCCTTCATGCCCAATACATCCGTGCGCCTCACCTCAGCCCTCGTTGGCGGCATCATCGCGGGAACCGCTTGGCAGGTCCTCCAATGGCTCTCGATCAAGTTCCAGATCGGGATCTCCCGTTACAACATCATCTATGGGACGTTCGCGTCGCTCCCTATTTTCCTGGCATGGCTCCAGACCTCCTGGCTCCTCGTGCTCTTCGGCGCCCAGGTGTCGTTCGCCCATCAGAACTACCGGACCTACCAAGTGGAGACCCGTTCGGTCGCCTCCTCCTTCGCAGCGAAGGAACTCCTGGGCCTGGAGATCGCCTGCGCGGCCGCCAAGGCGTTCGTGGAGGGACGCGGCCCCTGGGATCCGGAGCCCTGGGCGTCCGGCCGGCGCTTCTCCGTGCGGCTTACGCGGGATGTCTTGCAAATACTTACAACACGCGGGATCCTCGTCGCCACGGGGAATGCCGCCCCCCGCTACGTTCCGGCCCGCGACCCCCATCAGATCCCCGTGGCCGAGGTGCTCGCGGCCCTGCGCGATCACGGCGAACCATTTTCAGGCCAACCCACACGCACGGCGGCCGAGCTCCTGGCCGACGCCCAGGCGGGATCCGCCAAGTCGCTCGATAGAAAGACGCTCGCCGACGCCACGGGATAAAAGCGAGTCCGCCGGTTAAGTTCAGAAAGTTCGTCCTTTTTCGACTCGACTGGTGTTTACTAAAGAGGATGGTCTGCGCAAGGCGGCCCGCGTGATTCCGCTTGGAGGCTCGGAACCGGCCGCCCCGCCACGGGAGGGAGCCGATCTTTCGCTCAACCGGGTCGGGCGTGTCATGGATCAGTTCGCGAGGCTTTCCGCCCGGCAAGAGGCGGTGATCTTGCGTTTTGGAGTCCCGAGTTAGAGAAAATCGCTCTCGACCGGATGCAAGATCCAGACGCTCGAGGACGCGAGCGGGCGGCCTACGCGATGCTACGTTATTGCAACACGCGCGCGCAGCTTGACGGAGTCTATCGCACGTTTCAAGAGCAGCTCCACCGAGAGAGCGACCCTCTCCTGCGGAAGGGACTGGAGCAGAGCGTCTCCCAGTCGATGTACGGAGTGCGCTCAAGCCTGGGACGGCTCTTCAGATATCGAGGTTCTTGACCTCGAGGGCGTGCTCCTCGATGAATTTTCGGCGGATTTCGACATCCTCCCCCATTAGGACCGTGAACATCTGGTCGGCCCGCGCAGCATCTTCCAGATGAACACGCCGCAGGGTGCGCCGCGCCGGGTCCATCGTCGTCTCCCACAACTGTTCCGGGTTCATCTCGCCCAGCCCCTTGTAGCGCTGGAGTTCGATCCCTTTGGAGCCGATCTTGCGGACCCACTCCGGGAGCTTTGCCAACCCCCAAAGAGGAATCTCCTCGTCATCGAACGCCAGCACGAAGGGGGGTTTCTCATCCTCCGTCCCCTCCCGCACGACGTAGTGGTCCACCGTCAGGCGGAAGGCGGCCAGGTCCTGGATCGCGCGCAAGGCGCCGTCCGTCTGGGGGAGTCGTTCCACCGTGGGCGCTGGAGCGCCGGCGCCGTTCCCGGCGAACCGGGCGCGAAAGGCGAGATACTCCTCTTCCGTAAAGAGAAACTCCTCCGGGTCGGTCCGAACCCGGAAACGGGGCAACCGCCAGGTCTTGCCGTCCGACGCGCGGGAAAGAACTTTTGAGAGCGACAGTCCCCGTTTGAGAAGCGCCGTGTTAACGTCGTCCAGATTCATCAGGACTTGGACAAGTCGGCGCAGCTTCTCGCCTTCAATAACGTCACCCCCCTCCCGCCGGAGAAGCCGCGCCCCATCGGTTCCCAACGCCGTGATCATCTCGCGCATCGAGGCGTCGTCCTTAACGTAATCGATCTTGTCGCGCTTCTTGATGCGGTAGAGCGGAGGCTGCGCAATATAGAGCCGCCCGGCCTTGATCACCTCGGGCATGTGGCGGAAAAAAAATGTCAAGAGAAGCGTCCGGATGTGGCTGCCATCTTCGTCAGCGTCGGTCATGAGGATGACCTTGCCGTAGCGAAGCCGTGAAAGGTCGAAGTCGTCCTCGCCAATCCCGGTGCCGACGGCTGAGATCAGCGTCCGAATCTCCTCGTGCCCCAGCATCCGGTCGAGGCGCGCCCGCTCGACATTCAGGATCTTTCCCTTCAAGGGGAGGATCGCCTGGAAGCGCCTCTCGCGACCCTGCTTGGCCGAGCCGCCGGCCGAATCCCCCTCGACGACATAGAGTTCTGTCTCCTCGATCGATTTCTCGGAACAGTCGGCCAGTTTTCCCGGGAGGTTCCCGGCCGAGAGCGCCCCCTTGCGCCGCGTGAGGTCGCGCGCCTTGCGTGCTGCCTCGCGCGCTAAGGCCGCCTGCAAGCCTTTCGTAACAATGAGCTTAGCAATAGAGGGATTCTCCTCAAAAAAACTCCCCAGCGCCTCGTTCGTGATCGCCTCCACCAGACCCTGCACCTCGCTGTTGCCAAGCTTGGTCTTAGTTTGCCCCTCGAATTGGGGATCGGGAACATACACAGAGATGACAGCAGTCAACCCCTCCCGAACATCCTCCCCCGTCGGCGGGACCGCCTGCTTGTCGAACATCCCTTCCTTTTTGGCGTAGGTGTTGACGGCACGCGTGAGGGCGGTCTTGAACCCTGAGAGGTGTGTGCCCCCTTCTACCGTTCGGATGTTGTTCACATACGAGAAAATCGTCTCGTTGTAGCCGTCGTTGTATTGGAGCGAGAGTTCCACCCGGATCCGGTCGCGCTCTCCCGCGAACGAGATTGCCTGAGGATGCAGGGGGGTCCGGCCGCGGTTTAAATGCCGCACGAACTCCTGGATCCCTCCCTCATAAAAGAAGACGTCGGATTTCTCCTTGGATTCCTGATGGATTTCAAGTTTGAGCCCCTTGTTGAGATAGGCGAGTTCCCGTAGGCGCTCAGTTAAGATATCGTATTGAAATTCGATGGACGGAAAGATCTCAGGATCCGGGCGGAAGGTGACAAGCGTCCCCCGTTTGGACGTCGCCCCCAGTCGTTTGAGCGGCGTGGCTTTGATCCCACGTTCGTAGCGCTGGCGGAAAATGCTCCCATCCCGACAGACCTCGACCTCGAGCCATTCGGAGAGGGCGTTCACGACCGAGATCCCCACCCCGTGGAGGCCGCCCGAGACTTTGTAGGCGGAGTGGTCGAATTTTCCTCCAGCGTGGAGCTTCGTCATCACCACTTCCAGGGCCGGCATTTTTTCTTCTACATGCATGTCGACCGGGATGCCGCGGCCGTCATCCTCGACGCTGACGGTCTGGTCCTCGCCAAGGCGCACGGTGATACTCTTACAGTGCCCGGCTAGGGCTTCGTCGATGCTGTTGTCGACCACTTCGTAAACAAGGTGATGGAGGCCCCGCTCGCCGGTGTCGCCGATGTACATCGCCGGGCGTTTGCGGACGGCCTCGATGCCGCCCAAGACTTTGATGCGCGCTGCGTCGTAGGTTCCATCGCCGGCGCGCCGATCTTCTGAGTTTTCAGCCATCGCCGGGGCTCCCTTCATCTCCCACGGCAAAACGCAAGGTTGTCACGCGGGGTTCTGCTATTTGAATGCGCGTCAGGATTTCGCCGGCGCGCAGGGTTTTCATTTCCTGCAGGGCGGCGCTTGAAGAGACCTCGATGGCGAGCGTTCCGGCGCGCCAAGCGCGCGGGCGGCTCTGGCGGCCCCAGGTTTCTCCCACGATCACAGACCACCGCCGGCGCAGGTCCGCCAGGATACTCGCCCGAGGGTTCCGGCTTTTGTGCTGGCGTTGCCAGGTCGCGATGGCTCGTGCGATCGGCGCGGGAGCCTCGCGGGGGGAACCGCCCGAACGCGCGGGAGAGGCACTCCGCATGGATGCCCCTTAAGAAACGAGGTGGACGGGGAGAACCACATACACCGCCCCCTCGGCCAGATGCACGAGAGCTGGCGAAGAAGGATCTTTGAGGTGGATTTCCAAATCTTCCGCGGCCGCAACCTGAAAGGCATCCAGGAGGAAGCGCGGGTTGAACCGAATGGAAAATCCTTTTCCGTTATACCGTGCCGGCAGCGTCGTTCGGATCTCCCCTTCTTCCGCCGACTGCCCCGAAACCTCAATGCCCCCCTCAAAAAAACGCAGGCCCACGGATCCGGAAGCCACTGTCGTCACGAGCGCCGCCTTGCGGACCGCCTTCTCAATCTCAGATTTCTTCACGACTGCCTTTTCAGGAAGGGATTTAGGAATTACCGCTCTGTAGTCGGGATAGGCCCCTTCCACCAGCCGTCCCAAGACCTCAACATCCTCGGTGGCCGCCCGGCAAAATCTCCGGTCAAAGGAGAAATCGACATCCTGGCCCGTCCCGGCGAAGGTCCGCTCGAGAACGGAAACCATCTTAAGGCCCAAGATGGCTTTCCCTGATCCGGAAACAGCGGCGGCCTCCTCGGCCAGCCCCATTCGTCGGCCGTCGGTCGCCACCCACTCGACCCCCTTGCCGGTCAATGCGACGAGAACTCCATTTAAGGCATATCGCGTCTTTTCTTGTGCAGCAGCGAATCCGACTCGTTTGAGTCCTTCCACAAGGCGCGGCGCCGGAATCTTAAAACTCCCTTCTTTTTGCATCTCGGGCCAAGCCGGAAATTCCACGGCCGGGACACAGGGGAGGCGGATCTGTGTGTCACGCGTGGCCACCTCGATCCATTTTTCCTTTTCTTCGATGAAGATGACCTCGTCGTCGATTTCCTTTAAAAGCCCCCCCATCGAGGCGGCTGGAAGCAGAAGATCCACCGGTTCACCGACCTTATTCGACCAAGACCTTTTGGCCCAGATCTCAAGGTCCGTCGCTTCCAGGATAGATCGCCCCTGACTGCATTGAAGCCGCAGATTGGAGAGGACCGGCTTAGGAGATCGCGAAGGGCACAATCCCATGAGTGCGCTAAATGCTCCGCGGAATGGAAAGATCTCTAAACTTATTTTCATATATAAAGCATCATAGTAGTAGGGAGATTGTGGTTGTTAGTAATAGTAAAATGTAGAATATAACCCGATTATTTAAATAATTTATGATAAAACGCACATAATATTTTAGTGTTGGTAAATGTTGAGACATTGATTTTTTAACCTATTTCATGGAAGCAGCGTCCTTGATCATGAAAAGGTAGAGAATAGTAAACCTTTTCTCCACGCCTTTTGAACAGCAATTCCTGTGGGGACTGCTATTTTCCCAGTATTCTGTAAATGCCGGTCCCGCAGACCGAGCACTTTCCTTTAACAGCTTTGCGGCCGTTTTTCATCGTTGTTTCCTGAGGATCCTTGATGGGGACGGGCTTCTTACACTTCATGCAGTAGCCGGACCAGTCCATAAGCCCTCCGCGAGGTTCCGTTGAGTATACAGCGCCTGTTCCGACGGCGATTATCCCCGAAAGAGAAAGGGGGCGGAAGAGATTTCAGAGCAGAGGGTGCAACCGCTCGATCGTCCGACGAGCCAAGACCTCCTCGTCCATGAGAATCTCGCCAGAGTGAAACTCTGCCGCGACGATTCCCGCGAAGCCAAGTTGACGCAGGATGGCGAAAACCTCCCCGAATGGGATCTCGCCGTCCCCGATCGGCAAGTGCTTGTGAACCTTCCCCCGGATATCCTCCAGATGTATATGGACCACCTGCTCAAAGGCCTTTCGGATTCCTTGCGTCAAGGGAAGCGTCTCCGTGCACTGAAGATGGCCGACGTCGAGCGTCAATCCTAAACCTGGAAAGGTGTCTGCTAGAGCTGCAGCTCCTTTCCAGTCCCGAATCAGCATGGCGGGATGAAACTCGAGGGCGAGACGAACCCCTTCTCTATCTGCGACCGGCAGCAGCCGTGACAATCCTTTCCGAAGATGTTCCAAAGCTTCCTCTGGGGTAAGGCAGGGGGGTTTCGGCCCTGAATGGAGGACAAGGACTGTCGAACGCAAAGCCGCCGCCGAGCGCACCGCCGACATTAAAAATTGCTCGCGCGCCTCCCGTTCGGCAGGATTTTCTGAAATCCAGGAGGGTTGGTGCGGCGACGGCCCCAAGGCGTGGCGCGCCCCTGCCCCGCAGGCGACGGACAGATTCTCCTGCCGACAGATGGCGTCCAATTGAGCAAGCTTGGAAGAGGAAGCGTCCGGCATGACATGGGCCGGATCGAACGAGATCTCAACCGCTTCGAATCCCGCTTGGGCGATGCGCGCGATCACGCTTTCAATATTTTGACTTCGGGAAAATCCTGACGTGTTGTATCCCAAGAGAAAGCGCCGGGGCGGGAGCAGTTCAATAGCGTGGTTCACCGAGGAGCCTCTCTGGAAATTTTCGCCTCGCCAAAGCGCGCCTCGGCCTCAGTCGGCTGAAGGTAGAGCGGCTCGATCCGATAAGGATCGTCCCGTTCTCCCCGAGCCAACCGCGCTCTGCCCAAGAGGGCGATCGAACCAGCCCGGGGGAGCCAGGTTTCCTGAGGAGCGCGGCGCCTTTCCGGAAGGCCGGCAAGGGCTGGAGAATGTGCAAGAGCTTCTCCCGCCCATATCTCAGCCGTTACGTCACGAACCCACGCGTTGGCCTGAGCGATGCAGGGCGGTCGGAGGGGAACGACCCCTGTTCCGGCAACCGCATACAAAGCCCCGTAGACTCGGTCACGGCGGGCATCGAGGACAGCCGCGACCGTTGTTGCCTTTTGTTGGGCATTTTCATTCTGCCGGACGGCCTGCCAGGCGATAGCCACAAGAGATGAAATCCCCACGATCGGGACGCTAAGATCGTTTGCGAGAAGTTTCGCTGCCGAGAGACCCACGCGGCACCCCGTATAGGATCCTGGTCCCACGTCGACAGCCACTGCATCGAACCCACGCGGGAGCCATCCCTGCTGGGCGAAGAGTTTTTGGAGCGAAGGAACAAGCGCTTGGCCGTGCAGGATTCCTGAGGGGAAAACGCGCTCAACAACCGTTGCGCCGTTTTCCAGAAGGGCGACGGACCCCATAGCGCTCGATGTGGAGAGAGCTACCACGCGCATGCATTCCAGGCTATGGTGGAAAGGGGTGATGCACAAGATTCTGTGGCTTGCCGCTCTGGGAGTGTGGGCCGTTTGATGGCGCACGGCCTGTCTGCCGTGCCCTCTTGGGCGGATGGCAGCATGGCACAGGCAGGCGCAGGCAGGTCGTTCGCAAATGCCTCGAACGACGATCGACGAATAACAAGCGACGGGATGTGCTCTACGGCGCCTTCACGAACAGCATCCCGGCAAGGCGCAAGACGCGTTTTTTGAGCTCAAGCGTCGTCAAGGCCGCCGTGACGGCCGCGGCGGGGAGGCCGCAGGCCATTACGATCTCGTCGATATGGAGAGGTTCTTCCGTCAGGACCGTAAAAGCCTGTTCCTCCTCAGGGGAAAGCCCGCCGGATTTTTCCTTCGCCTCGGCGCGCGTCTTCGAGAGGACCGCGCGCGCCTCGGGGGAAAGCTCCTCGAGGATGTCCTCGACCGACTCCACAAGGCGCGCCCCATCCCGGATCAGGCGGTGGGTCCCTTTGCTCGTGGCCGAGTCGATCCGGCCGGGGACGGCGAAGACGTCGCGCCCCTGCTCGGCGGCGTGTGACGCGGTCGAAAGCGCCCCGGAACGCTCCGTCGCCTCCACTACGACGACGCCGAGGGACAAACCGCTTACGAGACGGTTCCGGCGCGGGAAATTGTAGGCCAAGGGCCGAGCCTCCAGGGGGAATTCCGAGGCGACCGCTCCGCCGCGCCTGGCAATCTCCGCGGCCAGTTTTTTATGCTCGCTCGGGTAAACCCGCAGGAGGCCGCTCCCCAGGAAAGCCGCCGTTTTCCCGCCAGCCCCGATCGCTCCCGCATGTGCCGCGCCGTCGACGCCGCGCGCCAGCCCGGAGACGATCAGGAACCCGAGGTCTGCAAGCTCCCGGCTCAACTTGCTCGCCTGGAGCTTGCCGTAGACCGAGGCCCGGCGGCTCCCCACGATGGCGATCGCCAGCGGCATCGCCAACGTTGCCGGATCCCCCCAGACATACAAGACAAGAGGGGGGTTGTGGATGGAGCGGAGCTTCTCGGGGTAGTGGGGATCGGTGTAAGGGAGAAGGAAGAACCCCTCTTTTTTCGCCCCCTCGATTTCGGCCTGGGCTTCCTCTTCGCTCGCGGGATCGAGAATCCTTTCAGCGGTCTTCGGACCCACACCACGGGCGGCCTGCAGGGCGGCCGGCGTCTGCCGGAAGATCGCCTCCACCGTTCCGAAACGCGTCAAAAGCGCCTCGTATTGGCGTACGCCCAGAGAAAGGGTCCCGTTTAGGCGCAGGAGAGGAACGAGAATCTTTTCAAGGACGGCGGGAGTGGTTTTCATCACGGCGCTTTACGATATGGATTTTCGCGTCATGTTTCGACGGAAGGAGCGTTATAGAGATAGATGGAGAGAGACGACGTGGACCCAAGCCCATTCCGTCAGGAGACAGATTCCTATCTGGCGCAAATCCGCCGTATCGTGGGGCGCGTTGCAGCCGACTGCCATGAGATGGACGATTGGTCCCAAGAATGCTGCGTCCAGATTTTGCAAAAGGAAGAGCTTTAGCGGCCTGAGCAGGGGGCGTTTGCGGCGTGGCTCTCCCGCGTGGTCCGGAATCGGTCTTTGGATCTCGTTCGAAACCGCCGCAGGAGGCGTGTCCAGGAGTGCCCTCTAGAGTTCGAAGAGCCTCCTGCGCCGCCGCAAGAGCCGTCTGACGAGATCGTCTCGGAACGGCAGATCCGGCAGGTGATGGAGCAGTCTGAGCGTTTGAGCCCGGTCCAAAGGCGGGTTCTCCACATGAGATATTTCCAGGGGTTGCGGACGGGGGATATTGCCGAAGCGTTGGGCGTTTCCTCGGAGGCCGTCTCTCATCAGATTGCGCGGGCCTTGGAGCGCCTGCGCCAACGTTCGCGGATGGGCGCGTGGGTCGGGAGCCTTTTTTTGCTCGGTTGGATGCGGCACGCGTGGGGGCGGATGACGTTGTCACAGACAGCAGTCCAAATAGGAGGGGGAGCGATGGGGGCGAAAAAGACGGTTATTGTGGCAGGTCTCACGGTTGTCTCCATGGCTGGAGTGAGGGTCGTGGGTT
>SBBH01000068.1 GCA_005239795.1 Planctomycetales bacterium | reverse complement strand
TTTTTCACGGGCGCAAGTTTACAGGCGGGGAATGGCTAAGACGAGAAGGAGTGCGCTCATTGCGGCCCACGGGACTCTCCGCTAAAGTGTCCTGCCATGGATTCAACCGAGGCGCACCGGTCGGTTGACGTCGTCCTCGCCGCCGTGAAGGCAGGTGAGGCCGACGAGGCGGTTGTGACGGTGCGCACCTCATCCTCCGCCTCGACGCGCTTCTCGAACAATGCGATCACGCAGAATCTTGTGCGCTGCGACGCGATGCTCCAGGTGCGGGCCGCTTTCGGGAACCATGTCGGCACGGCGGCCACGAACCGCCTCGACCCGGAGAGCCTCCGAGAGACCGCCCAGCGCGCCTGCCAGATCGCGAAGGCGGCGCCTCCGGACCTGGAGTTCGTCCCTGCGCTAGGGCCCCAGACCTATCCGGCCGTGGACGGCTGGCGGTCGGCCACCGCCGCGATCACCCCTCGCCAGAAGGCCGAGCGGCTCGTCCCGGTCTTCGATACGGCGCGCGCCAAGGGGATTCAGATGGCGGGGAGCTTCCACACCGAGGAGGGGGCGGTTTACCTGGCGACGTCGCGGGGGTTGTGGGCCGAGCACCGGGCCACGACCGCTTCCTACGTCAACACGGCGGTGACGGAGAGCTCCACCGGCTGGGCCGAGTCGGCGGGCCCCGACGTCGATCGGCTCGACCTCGCTGCGGCGGCAGAGCTCGCGATCGAGAAGGCCGACAAGGGGAGGAACCCCCGCGAGCTGGCCCCCGGTGTCTATCCGGCGATCCTCGAGGCGTCGGGGCTTTTGGACCTTTTCCGCTTTTGTGTCTGGTCGATGGATGCCAAGGCCGCTGCGGAAGGGCGAAGTTTTGCCACTGGCAAGCTTGGCGAGCGGATCGGGGCGCCAAACGTCACGATCCGGACCGTTCCAGGATTAGCTGGGTGCCCCGGCTCCCCCTTCGTCGCCAACGGTCTTCCCGCCGTGTCAATGACCTGGATCGAAAAGGGAATCCTGAAGAACCTCATCACCTCGCGCTGGTGGGCCAAGACGCATGGCGGGAACCCCGTTCCGCCTCCGGTGAACCTCGTAATGGAGCCGGGGGGGTCTTCTCTGGACGAGCTCGTCCGCTCGATGAAGAAAGGGCTCCTCGTGACCCGCTTCTGGTACATCCGCTTCGTGGATCCGATGACGCTGCTTTTGACCGGGATGACGCGGGACGGCCTCTTTTGGGTAGAGGATGGGAAGATCGCCTACGCCGTGAAGAATTTCCGCTTCAACGACAGTGTCCTCTCGGTTTTGAATCGGATCGAGGCGCTCGGAAAACCACGCGTCACGGGCGGGACGGAAGGGGACAACCTCTGCTCATTCCCCGACGTGAAGGTGGGAGAGTTTAACTTCGCCAGCAAGACGGAATTCTAGGCGCGTCGCTCGTCGGATGAACCGCCAAGAGCGTTACGTTGGGATCACGCGCGTCCTCTGGCTGACGCTCGCGGGGAACGGA
This sequence comes from Planctomycetales bacterium, assembly GCA_005239795.1. GTDB lineage: Bacteria > Planctomycetota > SBBH01 > SBBH01 > SBBH01 > SBBH01. Next base: position 8,305 of record SBBH01000068.1, on the reverse strand, counting down.
GCCGTCGCCGCCGCCAAATATGCTTGCGGGATCACTTACGGAAGCCTGAGCCTGCAGGCGGACGCTTTCCATTCGCTTTCGGACGGTCTCTCGAACGTCGCGGGACTTGTGGGGATGCGTCTGGCGATGAAGCCGCCCGACGAGGAGCACCCCTACGGACACCGCAAGTTCGAGCTGGTGGTCGCCTTGGGGATCGCGATGTCGCTCTTCTGGGCGGCCTGGCATGTGGCGGCTGAGGCCTGGGACCGTCTGGGGGGACAGGTCCAGATCGAGATGGGCGTGTTGCCGTTTGCCGTCATCATCGGGACAATCGCCGTCAACATCGCGGTCTCGCGCTACGAGAGGCGCGCCGGCGAGCGCTACGGGAGCGCCCTCCTGGTGAGCGACGCCGCGCATACGGCAAGCGACGTCTATGTTTCCTTCACGGTCTTAGGATCGCTCGCGGCGTCAGCGCTGGGGATCGGTGTCCTGGATCTGGTGGCGGCCCTCGGCGTGGCCTTGGTCGTCGCCGTGCAAGGGTACCGGATCGTGGCCCGCAACGCCTCGCTCATTTCTGACGAGCGGGTGATCGACCAGCGCAAAATCGAGCGGATCGTGCGCAGTTTCCGGCGTGTCAAGGCCTGCCACCGGATCCGGTCGCGTGGAATCAGTGATGAGATCTTCCTCGACCTCCATCTGCATGTCGATCCCGAGATGTCGGTCCGTGAGGCGCATGCCCTGTCCCACGAAGTGGAGGCGAGCCTGCGCGATGCCTTCCCGGGCCTGCATGACGTCACGATCCACGTCGAACCGGAAGGGGATCCGGAGGATTGAAAAGGTCACCAGTCTCCGGTTCCCGGTCCCCAACGGAGAAAGGAGAAGGAGAGAATCCCATTCTTTTTTTTCGCTTCGTTGTTGCGACTGGCGACTGGGGACCGGGGACTGCTTTACCGAAGTATCAACGTGGCCACTGTCAGATAGATCACGATTCCTGAAACGTCCACCAGACACGAGATGAAGGGAGAGCTGGTGATTGCCGGGTCCAGGCCCGCTTTTTGGATTGCGATCGGCAAGAGCCCCCCGATGATCGTGCCGTAGAGCACAACTAGGAAAAGTGCCAGGCTCACGACGGCCGAGGAGATGCCGCTCAGGCCCCAGAACCGCGTGAAGACGATCCCGAGAGCCGCTAGGAAGCATCCCAGGAGGAGGCTTGTGATGAACTCCCGCTTCAGGATGTGCCACCAGTCCTTCACCCGGACATCCCCCAGGGAGAGGGCTCGGATGACGAGCGTCGCCGATTGGCTCCCAGAGTTCCCTCCCGAGGCGATGATGAGGGGGAGAAACCAGGCCAGGTGCGCGAATGTCTGGAGCGTTGCGTCGAATTGGTGGATGGCCAGGCTCGTCAGGGTCCCGCCCACGAAAAGGATCCCGAGCCAGGCGCCGCGCTTGGCGGTGATGCTCCAGAAATCGGTCTTGAAGTAGGGGACGTCGACCCGCCCCACCGCACCCATCCGGTGGATGTCCTCGGTCTGCTCCTGGCGCTGGATGTCGATCACGTCGTCGTGCGTGACGATCCCCACGAGGCGGTGCTCGGCGTCGACGATCGGGATCGCGAGGAGGTCGTACTTCCCCAGGGCGCGCGCGACATCTTCGCGGTGGTCGCGGCCCCGCATATAGACAGGGTTGGGATTCATGAGGTCGCCCACCTTGGCGTCCGGCTTGGCCGTGACGAGATCCCGTAGGGAAAGTGTCCCCAAGAGGTGGCGCTCCGCGTCGACGATGTAGATGACGTAGATCGTCTCCCGCTCGGGGGCGATGTGGCGGATTGTCTGCAGGGCTTCGGCCGCGGGGATGTCGGGGGAGAGCGAGGCGTACTCGGTGGTCATCACCGAGCCGGCGGTTCCTTCCTTATATTGCAGGAGCTTCTTAACGTCATCGCGCTCTGCCTGTGCCATCAAGGGCAGGATCTCATCGACGGTCTCAGGCGGCAGGTGGCGGATCACGTCGACCCGGTCATCGGAGGAGAGCTCCTCGAGGAGCCGGATCATCTCCTTTCGGCCGACGAGCCTCAGGATCTGCGACTGCTGGGCGAGGGGGAGCTGTTCAAAGGCCGCAATCCCCTGTTTGGCTTCGAGTCCCTTGATGATCTCGGCGATCGTCTCTGGGTCGAGCTTCTCGAGGATCTCGGCGATGTCCGAGGGGTGCAGGGTCCCGAAGATGGCGCGCAGGCTCTCCGGGTCGTGGGCGTGGAGCGCCTCGAGGATCTCAGGAAGAAAAAGCTGGGAGACACCCATCAGGGGAAAACACCAAACACCAAATGACAAACACCAAGCAGGAAAAACAAAACGCCAAATCTCAAGAGCATCCTTACTATACACATCGGCCGTTTCGGTATGGGACTTCGGGCGAGGATCAGGCTGTCAGGGCACTGCACGCCTTCAGGATCTCCGCCTCCTCCCCCGGCTCTACCGTGCGCAGATCCATGAGGACCTTCCCCTTTTGGACGCGCGCCAGGATCGGCGGGGCGTTGTCCCGCAGGCGCCGGGCGAGATCCGTAGCCTTCGGGGTCGTGATCGCGATCCCCCAGCTGGGGAGGTTGTGCGTCGGCATGGAGCCGGAGCCCAGTTGTGAGTCGACGCGCTCGGTCGAGACCGTCAGGGAAGGGGCGCTCTCGGCGATCCGGCCTGCGAGCGACTCGGCCCGCTTGCGAAGATCTGTTTCCGTCTGGCGGATCATCCAGAGGGTCGGGATCTGGAGCGAGGCTGTCTCCTCGCCGGCGAGATAGCTTTCGAGGGTCGCCTGGAGAGGGGCGAGCGTTGTTTTCCCGACCCGGACGGCGCGGTAGAAAGGATTTTTTCGGACGGCAGCGATGGTGGCCTTTCGCCCGATGAGGATTCCCGCCTGGGGGCCTCCCAGGAGCTTGTCGCCGCTGAAGCAGATGAGGTCGGCGCCCGCCTTGACGCTCCGTTGGGCGGTCGGCTCCTCCGGCAGGCCCCAGCGCGTGAAATCGATGAGGGCGCCGCTCCCGATGTCGTCCATCACGGGGATCTTGCGGCGGCGTCCCAGCTTCACAAGCTCCTCGATCGGGACGTCGTCGGTGAATCCCATGATCTTGTAGTTGGAGGTGTGGACACGCATGAGAAGGCCGGTGCTTTTTGTGATCGCTTTGGCGTAATCGGACAACCTCACCTTGTTGGTGGTCCCCACCTCGCGCAGTCTCGCGCCCGATTTCTCCATCACGTCGGGGAGGCGGAACGACCCGCCGATCTCGACGAGCTGGCCTCGCGCCACGATCACTTCCTTTCCCGCGGCGAGGCTCGAGAGCGCGATCAGGGTCGCGGCGGCGTTGTTGTTCACGACGCAGGCATCGTTGGCGCCCGTCAGGCGCGAAAGGAGCCGCGCGACATAGGCGTCCCGCTGGCCGCGTTCGTTCGTGGCGATGTCGAGCTCCAGGCTTCCATACCCCGAGAGCGCCTCCAGGGTCCAGCGCGCCCGGATTGAGAGCGGCGCGCGCCCCAACCCCGTGTGCAGGATGACGCCGGTGGCGTTGATGACTTTGACGAGCCCCTTACGCCTTTGGGCGGCGAGCAGGCACGCGGCCTCGCGCGCGAGCATCGGGGCGTCCGGAACGCTTTGGCCAGGGCGCTTTTCCTTCAGGGCGGCACTGCGCGCCCGCGCGATCGCCGCGCGCACGGCGTCGACCACGAGAAGGCGCGGCGCCTCCTGGAGGAGTCCGGCAATGGGGGGGATGTGCAGGATCGCGTCGACGGAGGGGAGCCCCGCCAGGGGGGCCCGTTTTGCGGCCGATTTCGTGCCCGGCATCCTTGGCAGAATAAACGCCAAACGCCAAACACCAAACACCAAAGGCGCTTGCGCGGGCGAACGGCCCATTTATAGAGAAAGAGAAAGGGGTCAAGTCTATTTTATAATATTTGGAATGTCGCCTTTTTCTTGCTAGGCTCGACTCGTGAGCCGACCCCTTCGGATCGAGGTTGAAGGCGGTTTCTACCATGTGATGAACCGGGGCTTGGCCCGAATGCCGATCGTACGGGACGACAGGGACCGAAAGTCGTTTCTGGGCGTTCTCGGGGAGGCCGCAGACCATTTTGCGGTGCGCGCGCATGCCTACAGTCTGCTGGACAACCACTATCACCTTCTGTTGGAGACGCCGCTGGGAAATCTGGCCCGCTTCATGCGGCATTTGAACGGCATTTACACCCAACGCTTCAACCGCCGCCACCGCCGGGACGGGCCCCTCTTCCGGGGAAGATACAAGGCGATCCTGCTGGACCGGGACAGCTACCTCTTGGAACTGGTGCGCTACATCCATCTCAATCCCGTCCGGGCGGGGATCGTCTTTCGCCCGGAGGATCACCGTTGGACGAGCCATGCGGCTTACCTGGGGAAGGGAGGGGGAAAGCCGCCTCGATGGCTGGAAACCCGTCTGGTGCTGGAGATGTTTGCCCGGTCGCCGGCGAAACTGGCCTCTTTTGTGGCAGAGGGGGTTCCGGAAGGGTTGATGCAAAGGTTCGCCGGTTCGAATTGGCCGGGCCTGCTTGGGCCGGAACGATTTGTCGACCGGAACAGGGAGCGGATCCAAAAGATGCGGGGGAAGCCGATCCCTGAGGCGCGCCGGTATGCCAAGCGCGCGGCCTGGAAAACGATTCGTGAAGAGGTTTGCCGGCGTTATGGGATCGGGGAGGATGAATTGATGAGGCCCCGAAGAAAAGAGAGGGCTAGGCCTCGCGAAGCGGCGGTGTACTTGGCGCGCCGATGCGGCCAGATGAGCCATCGGGAGATCGGGGAGGCATTGGGAATGAGCCCGCCTGCGGCGGCAACGGCTTTCCGACGAGCAGGATGGAAGGCGCAAAAGGATGGCGCTTTTGGAAAAGATCTTCAACGCCTTCTAAATATTATAAACGAGACTTGACCCCTTTCTCCTTTCTTTTTTTCTTTTTCTTTTGTTATTTTCTTTTGTGTACTTTTGTGGTGTCGTTTTAGCCGTCTCAAAAATGTTGAAATGGCCGTTTCCTTGAAGGCGCTGCGCCACTAGATTCGAGGCCTTCAATTTTTTAGTTGAGTTGCCTTGAGATCGTAGAGTTCTATGGAGGGTTCTATGAAGAAAAAAGTTGTCCTGGTCGCTCTTTCTATGATTGCCAGCGTCCTGGTCTTGGGTTTTGCCGCATTTCCTCCAGATCAAGATTTGTTCATGTTCACGCAAGACGAAACGCCACTCACTCCCGACGATCCCAACAGTGTCTATAACGACAACATCCGCCTTCAGGCGATTGACGCCAACAGCGCCGGATCCCTGGTGGCCGTCGGGCGGGTACACGACCCTCAGGTCGGCGGGGCCAACTGGGGAGGTTATGTCATTGAGAAGGGTCTCGGAGACACCGCCTGGACCGAGATCCCAATTCCCCCCGTTACGGATAACCCGAAACTTTATCAGGCATTAGAGGGAGTGGCCTTCATCCCTGGTGATCCGCACAACGATTTCGTCGCCGTCGGACTAGTGTTGCCCGATCCCGATCATGCCACAGTTTCCAAGGGTGTTATCGCTCGTTACCACCACGACACGCAGGAGTGGGACTTTCTCATCGTCGACCCTCCCAAGAGGAATACAATTTCCCTTCGGGATATAGCGGCCGATCCGCTTGATCCCGACGGCTTTGTGATCGTCGGATTTCAAGTTCCCGATGACGGCGCGGGAGCTCTCGATTATGAACCTCTTCTGGTCAGGTACAGCCTGAAGCAGTCGAAGACTTATAAAATTCTTTCCGTCCCCAAGCTGTCGCCCAATTTAGAACAAACCAATTCTATTGCCGCACTTCCGAATGGGACGTTCATCGCGTCTGGGACGAACTACTCCGAGAACTTCGTGGACGCGACACCGATCGTGTTGGAAATCGCTCCCTGCAACACCGTGACCGTCCTCCCGGGTCCTCCTCCGGATCTGCTACCGAATCCCAATGTCTCCTTGTTCGGCTCAGCCTCCTTGGCCGACGGCAAAATCATGTTCGTGGGCACACACGGGCCGACGCAGGGAGGGCCTTATACGAGCTTGGCCTACCGTTTCGATTGGCCCTCTGACCAGTGGGAGCTTTTGGCTCCCTTGAATCCGGGGCCGATCCTGCCGGCCGGTGATTTTATGAACCAGCTCATCGACATCGCCCAGGCAGCAGACGGCACCTTCTATGCCGCGGGCCGCATCACCATCTATGAGACCAAAGTCAAAGAATATCGGTATCAGGGTATGATTCAACGTTTCAACCCAGTGACAAATGCCTGGACTGTCATGGGCGTCCCGAAGAAATTTTCGGTCCATCCCAGCCATACGGTCGAAGGCCCCTTCGGATCTGAACTTTGGGGCGTTGCCGTCGATCCGGTATCGGGGCAGGTTTTCGCGGCCGGGTATTACCGCACTTATGTCGCCCATCCCAATTTTGACTTCAACTCGTCGCTCGTTCTTGAGCAATAGAATATTTTTTTCTCTGAATAATTTGCATGCCCACCTATTTTGGCCGATCCGGGAGAGCATCCACTCGGTAACACCCCCGGTTTTCCAGAGGAAATCTGGTGGACGATTTGGTACTTTTCTTTGAGCTGCGCGAGAAAAATGGTCGCGTCTCCACAGTCTCGGTCGATCGCACCGCTATAGCCTGGCTCTTGTATTTAGCCTATACGGGGAATCCCATCGTGCGGATGCCCGACAGAGCTTGGGGGGATCTCCTGCGGGAATGCGAGTGGGTGTTCAAGCCCATCGACCGGAGGGGAGTGCCGCACCCGTTGGTCGAGGTCCGCGTCCGGTGGCAACTTTTCTCGGAATATTCGGGGGCCAAGGTCCAGGTCGTTGTTGAAAATTGCGGGTATGTCGACAACAAGCACGACCTGTTTTATGACTCGATGGTGATCAAGTTTGGCGAAGGGAACTCAGAAAAGACGCTGGCCCATCTGACAAACGGCACCCTTTTTTATCAGACGCGCTTGGGCGTCGAGGGGTGGGCCGGCAGGGCGCCTCCCGATCTCAGGATCCGTCCTGACGCGCCGACCCTGGATTATCTGGCGGAGGCGGGATTCATCCCGCCGCTTCGCACCCAGACGCCTGTCACGGAGGCCGAGGCGGCATCCTATATCGCGGACCTTATGGATTCCGGCGGCCGCCGAGGGGGATTCGACAAGAATCAGGTGATGGGAATTCCGCTCAATTGCGGACCCGTCTATAGAAATATGCCCACGACAGGGGATCGCGAAGATCTCGGTCCGTGCCCCGGGTGGGCGTATCTGCTCATGAACGGTTCTTCGCTCGCCGGCGAGAGGGTGGTGGCGGCCGGCGACATGAAATGGAAGCGGCGTCTTTCCAAACCATCTCCGCAAAAACGGCGTGTTGGGATTGACCTATGACGACCCTTTTTGGAAAGGGGACGACATCACATTCGAGCCTGACGTGGACAACCCGCATAAGCCGGATACCAAGCACTTGCCTCGTTTAGGGGTGACGTCGGTTGTTTTGGGCTCCAACCCTTTTCCTCTAGAGGAAGCGATCGTCTGGGCGTGCTTCGTCTGCCGGAATGACAATGAAAACGGCCGATTCGAGAGTTTTGGGCGCGAAAGCGCTTGGGGAATGAGCGCCCTGACCACGGCGGCGTTGTTGGCCCCCGACACGCATCCTCTTAAAAATTATCTCATGGATCGAGTGGAGGACAATATCGCTTGGTTTGCTCTCAACTATAACAAAGACAGTCCGCTCGGTGTGTATGAGATGCCCGACAATTGGCAATGGCGCCAGAGCGGTCGCAAGGCAGCCCCCTGCGCTCAGTACGTCAGCTTCTGGCAATATGCCTGGTGCTTGTGGGGGTTTGTCCAAATGTACAAATTTTTTGGAGACCCCGTCTGTCTCGAGCTGGCCGCTCACCACTGGAAGTGGGTCCAGCCTGCCTACCTTAAGAAGCCCAAATGGACCGCTCCTGACGGCGAGGTCATCACCTGGAACAACGTCGACCATGCCTATAACTACAGCACCATGGTGGGGACGTACACACCGGAGTACGACGACCAGGGAAAATGGCGCGTCAAGGAAGGTTCAGTCCGTACCATCTCTAACATGGCCCAAACGCTATGGTATTTAGCAGTTTATGATGAACACAGCTGGACGATTGGGACAGATCCCTATCCGACCTGGCCCGACAAAGGGCCAGAAGCGATCCACTGGCGCCCCTGGGCGGACTGACCTGCCCCCATTCTTTGGTCCAGTGAAATGCTAGTTCAGCTCCGGGTTGCTCCTCCCACCCTGCCCGCCTAGGCGGGCAGCCGCGGCCGCCTCCGC
>SBBH01000197.1 GCA_005239795.1 Planctomycetales bacterium | reverse complement strand
GCCCAGACGGCTCCCAACATGAGCCCAATCCCGATGAAAAGCGCCGCCACCTGAATAGCTCTGTAGTTGTACCGGTCCAAGCGCTGAAGGAGCGCTGCATCGGAACCGCCGCGCAAGAAGCGGAAAAGATAGAGATGTGAGACCCCGAGCGCGATCACGCCGCCGGCATACCCCAAGAGCATGGAACTGACATGGTAGTTCATCCAGAACGAGCGCAGGGCCGGCTGCACCGGGCTAATCTTGGAGTTGAAGATCGTGTCGCAACTGCCCGCCAGGACGAGCGCCGCGAACCCCGCGAGCGACGCGACCGCCCCGAAGTGGGCGCTCCGGTAGATCGCCTCGAACACCATCCCCCAGAGGGCGACCCCCAGCGCGCAGAAGACGAGCGCCTCGTACAGGTTCGAGAGCGGTATGCGGGGCATCTCCCCCGGATGAACCCCCACGATCGAGAAACGAAGGAGAAAGCCGCCCAGGTGGACGAGAAATCCCGCCGCCAACATGGAAAACGCCGCGCCGAACGAGAAGCGCCCCCCTGCGACGCGGGCGACCAGGAAAAGGGCAAACGCGACCAGATAAATCTTCCAGGCCCATTCGTAGAGCGACAGGCGGTTGTACAGAACCTCGCGATCCAGCATTTCCGGTGTGTTCCAGAGCCCGGCCGGATGCGTCTCGAGGAAACGCCGGTAGGCCTCTTTCGTTTTTTGCGCAAAAGCCGGCGCCGCCCGATTAAAAGCGGCCGCGTCGCGCGCGGCGATGGCAGCTTTAAGCGCTTCGGCCGCCTCGCGGGATCCCGCCAGGGCAATGAGAGGTGCATGCGCGTCGCCGCCGGCATGCATCGAGGCGGCCGCAGCCAGGTCACCCAGATCCTTTAACGACAGCCAGATTTTTTCCTCACGCCCCGGCAGGGGGACGAACGCCGGGACCATCCCCGCGAAGACCGCCGCGAGGCGCGCGTAGCGATGGTAGAGCTCCTCGGCGCAACGCTCCGTGCGCGTCAGATCCGCGTCGCGCTTCTCGCCGCGTTTGGCCTGGGCATGGGCGAGAAGCCCGGAAAACGCGGAAGTCGCGCTGTTCAACTGCCCGGCAAGGAAGGCGCTCGAGAGATGCTGGACCCCGCGGGGAACCCCCAACCGCTCTTTGAGGTCGAAATCCTCGATCAGGATCAACGGCTCGTCCGAGAACGCAGACGGATCGGCCCAAAGCGACAGAAAAAGGGCCGTCGGTTCTTTGCCGATCCCCGGCAGGGGGCGCCTGGCACCCGTGGTAGGATCCTTCGCCCCGGAGAAATCGGGCTTCCCGGTCGCCTCCCGCAAGGTCTCCCGGGCGAAGGTGTCGAGCGGCTTGACGCGGCCGTTATCCAGGACTGGCAGGTCCCGAAGCGGCGCGAGGTCAAAAGCTTCCTCAGACGCCCCCGCCGCAAAGGGAAGAGCCGCCAGCCAGAGGGCGGAGAGCCGGCGCACGAGACCATTCACATTCACGTTCATGGAAAAAATGAAGTTAAATCACCCATACCCATCAACAAGCGTTTCCAACAAAGGCACCAGCCATTTCTGAACGGTCCCCAACTTTACGAAATCGCAAGGGACTGCGAAACAGCGAACTCGCGATGGATTCTAATTCCCAGGTGCCATACCGACCAACGTCACGGACTGAGTGCAGGAAAACGCACATTCGATAGGGCACGTCATCGTGCATCTATAAGTTCATGTTTCTGTGCATAGTCCCGCGCAAGAATTCGTGCATTGAGCCGCGCAGGGCACTGTGCACGTCGTGCATGCGCCGTGGCATGGAAGTTGTGCTGATTTAAATGTTTTGAGGTTTGGATTTTTGGTGGCAGTTAAGACGAGCCCTGACGCTTCTTCTGAAGGGAGGGTGTAGTACCGCCGGCGTTCGCTGTGTTCCCGGTAAAAACCGCCCAGCTGGCGCTCCAGCTCTCCTCGTGGTGTCCTTGGAGGGAAAGCGGACGCGTTCGCCTCCAGAGACAGACCGACAGCCTGCGTAAAAATGAGGAGAAGCCTGGCAGGCCATCCCCTCTTCCCCCCGCCGCATCATCGGCCCTGCCAGGGCGGACGCGACAATGACAAAAAAAACCAGACGTCCAGATTTCATAAACTGGAACTCAGCGGGCGGCTTGCCGGATCTGCGGCGAAGGATCGGACGCCGCGATGGAGTCCAACGCCGACGACACCTCGCGCAAGCCGAGCGATTTTAAGGCGTAGACCGTTTGTAAACGTTCATGCTCTCGTTGTGAGGCGAACCCCTGCATCAGGGAGTCCACAGCGCCGCGGCGGTCCACCTTGGCCAGAGCTTTTGCAAAACCGGTTCTGACAAAAGGAGGGAACGACATGTTCCCGGCGGCCTCCCTGAAGAGAGACTCGTTCTCGCGAACCTTCTCCGTCCTCATATGCCCCCACAAGTCAGCCTCTTCCCGCATGCGATCCCACCCCGTCTCTCCTGGCGCGACGTTTCCGGCGCGCAGACGCTCGATCGCAAGGTCCTGGGCGCGCGCGTCCCCGGCACGCACCAACGCCGAGATGAAAAGATCCCGGCCGTCAGGGGAGGCCCGCTCGGCCAGATCCCAGATGGCGGCCGAGGCGCCGGGATCTTCAAGGCAGCGGTTGACAATGCCCCCTACGATGGAATAGCGCTCCTGAGAATCCAATCCCTGCGTGTTCAAAAAAGAGGCGAGGCGATCCAAGCCGCCTGGACGCTGGGCCATACTGAAAAGAAGCGCCTGGCGCACGATGCTGTCCTGGGGCGCCTCCAATTTCCCTCCCAGAAAGGCCGATACGTCCACATCGGTCATCCGGCCGATGATCCCCACCAGCTGGTGCCGCAGGACGTCCTCCCCCGCCCCTTCGGCGGACCGCCAGAGCGTTTCCATCGCGGAACGTCCCCCCAGTTCCCCGATCATCCAGGCAACCCTGAGAGCTTCACTCGGATTTTCCTCCAGCATCGCCTGGAGCCGCTTCTCCAGTTCAGGAAGAAGCCGCGCCTCCAATCCCTGAACGCCGGCATCCTTCGCCCGATCCAGGAGAATCATGAGATCTTCGTAGGACGCAGGCCCGCCATCCAGAAGCTCCATGATGACGGCAGCCAACGCCTCCAGGTCATTCTCCTTGAGGGCCGCTTCCCCTTTGTCCGCAAGGGCCTGGGCCCCCGCCGTTCGGCCTGGAACATCCCGTTCCCGCCGCGATCCCTCCATAGACTCCGGGGAAACGGCGGAAAGAAACGGCTCCAGGAAAAGGATCCGGTTCTGCAGACGTTCCTTCTCCTCTCCTTGCTTCCTGAGGCTCGCCTCAAGCTCCGCGGCGCGCTTTTCGAACGCCGCCAAGCGCCCTCGCAGATCAGGGGCCGTTGTACGACCAACCCAGGCGCCGGCGGCCGCGCACCCGATGAATCCCATCCCCCACAACCATCCCGTACGCATTATCCCCCTCCCGCCGCGAGCGGTCTCTTCTGCCGAGCCAGCAGGATCGGCTTGAGATAGAAGATCAGAATAAGGCCGAGCCCGAAAACCGCGAACCCCAAATAAACGAGGCGCGCCCCCGGGTCGCGGGCGACGGCGAAGACCGACATCTGGCGCCCTCTCTCGTCCACAATATACGAGGATTGGTAGAAGGTGAACCCCCGGTACACAAGCGGGTGATTGACCCAGACCTTCTGGCTGAAACGCTGAGCGCCATCCACGACGGTGACGTCGCTCTCATAGGAAGAGGCATCTTCCGTGCCAGGGTAGTCGACCTTTCTGAAATCGTCCAGAGTGAGCGAAAACCCGAGCGGTGCCTCGGCCCGACGATAGTCGAGCGCATAAGCGAGCGGCGCGTCCCCTTCAAAAAGAACCGGGGACGGCCCGCCATCCAGGAGAACGCCCGTCTCGCGGCTCCGCCCCCCCGTGGTCAGGCGCACGCCGAGGCCCGGGGGCGCCTGGGGGTCGCTTGCGGCCCCAAGGGAAATCTCCTCCCAGGCCTTGGGCTCGGCCGCCGTCACACGCAGATCGAGCGGCAGAGGCATAAAAGGGTAGCGGATCTCCTGCCCCACCGACGCGGTCCCGGTCTGGTGCTCGCCGCGGCGGCTGGTGCAGAGATACCGGATCTTGGCCGGCTCCTCTGCCGCCCCGAGATCCGCGGCCCAGAGAACCATCGGAAGACGGTATCCCAGATAGGTGTGCGGATCGAAGCGGAATTCCGCCCCTTGAGGAATCTCCAGCTCTCCCGAGACGCGCTCGACAGGAGAGTCCGGCCGTGCGAGAAACGTCCCCATCCCTGAAGCCTGACCGGCCCGGCGCAGATGAAAAAGGACCGCTGGGTTTCGAAGAGATTCACCAGAGTTGACATATTTCTCGTCGAGGTCGGTTTCGTCGGAATCGACCGCCAGGTCTGTGAAAAACTGGTCGACCCGGATCTCCCACCCTTCGCCGAACGCCCGCCAGTCGTCGCGCGCTTCCTTCACCCAGACTTGGCTGAGCTCACCCCCCGGCGTCAGCCGCACCAAAGCTCCTTCCGTCTGGCGCGCCAGCTCCTCAGAGATCGATTCCAGGTCCGCCGACCCCACGAACGCCACAAGGAGCGGCCCGGCCTGAAAATGGGAGCGGGTCGGATCCTTCTCGAAAAGCCAGCGGCGCTCCTGGGCCTGACCCTGGACGCGCAATTCGACGAGGAGCGCCGGATTTTCCTTGGTCCCTCCCCCGCGTATCCGCCGCATCAAAACCGCATGCGGGAGGGTTTCTGTGACGGCGGCCTCCAGATCCCGCGTCACCGGAAAGCACGGCAGTTCCCCCTGCGGAGGGTGGAGGACCCGCCAGGCGCATGCTAAGAGCGCCGCTCCCAAAAACACAAACGGGATCGGACGGTACCAATCCCCTTTTTCCCAGATCCTCAGAAGAAAAAGAACCCCGGCGATAACCGCGAGCAGAAGGACGATCCCTCCGACCCGGCCCAGGGAGCCGGCGTCATCCCCGGCGATCGCAGGGCTCACCGGAAAGCGCCCCAGCGACACGGCGCGCCCTCCTTCCACATACGACACCACCAGATCGGGAGGCGTGTCGGTGCGCTGGAAGACGGAGCGCGTCGCCTCGCCGGGGGCGTCCCCTTTTTCGGAGAGCGCCACAATCCCCTCCACCCCGCCCCGGAAAGTCAGGATCGACCCCACAAGGATCATCATCAACCCCCCATGGGTCGTTACATACCCGATCTGGTGCGCCTTAAAAGGGGCCCGCTTGGCGGTGCAGGCGGAGAGGTTCACCCCCAGCATGACGAGGATCCCGAGGAAGCCTGGCGTCCGATAGAAATCGCGTCGGATGGCGCCTGTCGCGGCGTCAACCTCAACAAAGGTGGCGTAGCCGATCAGGGCTCCGAGCGACAGAAGGATCCCGATGGTCAGTTTCAGGGATGAAAAAACGAGGACGATTTTCCTGAACATTCCCTCAACCTTTCGGCGTAGAGGCACAACTGACGTCGCTACTCAGGACTCAGCACTCATAACTTCCTATAGGCAACACGTCCCCATTGAAAGGCATTCGAGAGCGCCCCAAAAAAATCGCGCTGTCCAAAGCTCGCCATTCTCAGGGGATGGGGCGAACGGGAAAATTCCACGCGATCACCGGGGAGGAGTTCCGCCTGGCTCTGCCCGTCGACGGTCAGAATCGGCGAGGGGGACCCCGGCTCGATCTGGAAGGCGACGGCGCGGTCGGCCGGCAGGACAAGCGGGCGGCTGTTCAAGGCATGCGCACAGACAGGGGTGATCACGATCGCCGCCTGCGAGGGCTCAACGATCGGCCCTCCCGCCGACAGGGAATGGGCCGTGGACCCGGACGGCGTCGCGGCGATGAGGCCGTCCCCCCAGAGCGCGGCAACCTGGCGCCCTTCGACCCAGAGAGAAAGCCGCGTGATCCGGGCGATGTCATGCCCGGCTACGATCCCCTCGTTGACCGCGAGCCCCTCCCAGACGGGGCTCCCCGCGCGCAGAAGGCGCACGCCGAGGCGCATCCTCTCTTCTACCGCGAAATCCCCGGCGCGCAAACGCTCCAGGTTCGCCTTGAAACTGGCCAGGTTCAGCTCCGCCAGGAACCCGAGGTGCCCGAGGTTCACCCCCACGAGCGGCACGGCTTGCGTTCCGAGGGCGCGGGCGGCCGACAGGATCGCCCCGTCCCCCCCTAAGACGACCGCTAGGCGCGCCGCGCCGGCGTCGATCGACCCCGCATCAAGCGGCAAGACGCGGCAGGCGCTCCCTAGACTTTTCGCGGCGTCGGCGATGGCGCCGTCAACCGCCTCGCGGGACCGGTCGCCAATCAGGAGGATCTGCATAAGAAGTTATTTCCGCACGGCGCCTTAGCGGGCGGCGGCGGCTGAAACGGCCTTTGCTTCCTTCACAGGAGAAGCCACAACCAGGGACCGCCCCAGGATCCCCGCCGCAGTCCGGGCGATCTCCGCGGGTGAAAGCCCCAGCGCCGCCAGGTGCAGGTCGCGCGAGCCGTGCGGTATGAACCGGTCGGGGATCCCGAGAGACCGGATCTTCCCCAGGGAGAGACCGGCACCCCCTGCGGCGGCCGCCTCCAGCGCCGCTGAGCCGAACCCGCCGGCGAGCGCATGCTCTTCAAGCATCAGAACGAACGGCTGGCGGCGGGCCATTCTCACGATCATCTCGGTGTCGATCGGTTTGGCGAAACGCGCGTTGACAACCGAAACCTGTATGCCGTTGGCGGCCAGGATTGCCGCGGCCGCAAGAGCCCTCTCCACCATCGACCCGTAGGCCACGAGCGCGCCGTCCTCCCCTTCCTTGAGCGTCTCGGAACGGCCCAGCACGAGCGGTGGACCCGAAGCCAGCGACTCCGGGATGCTCCCGCGCGGATAGCGGATCGAGACCGGCCGGTCGAGCGTCAGGGCGAATTCGAGCATCACCTCGAGCTCCGGCCCGTCCTTGGGGGCCATGAGGACCGTTCCCGGAAAAGCGCGAAAGTAGGCGATGTCGTAGAGGCCGTGGTGCGTCGGGCCGTCCGCTCCCACGATGCCGGCGCGGTCGAGGCAGAAGACCACCGGCAGTTTCTGCAGGGCCACCTCGTGAAAGATCTGATCGAACGCCCTCTGCAGGAAGGTCGAATAGATCGCGCAGACCGGCCTCATCCCGGCGAGTTTGAGGCCACTGGCGAATCCCACGGCATGCTGCTCGCAGATCCCGACGTCGAAGAACCGCTGGGGGAACCGCTCCTGAAACTTATTCAAGCCCGTCCCCTCCGGCATCGCGGCTGTGATCCCGACGATGCGCGTGTCCTTCTCGGCAAGCTTGATGAGCTTGGCGGCGAAGACGCTCCCGTACGAAGGGAGGTTTTTCTTGGCGGTGGCCGGCGGGACCGTCCCGTCCTCTAAGACCTGCGGCGAGGCACCGTGGCGAAGCGCCGGATCACCGTGCGCCGGGTCGAGCCCCTTCCCCTTTTGAGTCACGACATGCAAAAGGATGGGCCCCTCATGCGCCGGCTTCACAGCATTGAACGTCTGGATCAGTCCCTGGATGTCATGGCCGTCCACGGGACCCAGGTAATTAAAACCGAATGCCTCGAAAAGATGCCCGGGGGTGAGCCCCGCCACCACCGCGTCGCAGGCGTGCTTGTACGCTTCGTCCATCGGATGCCCCACGAGGGGAATCTTGAGGAGGGTGTCGTGGATCTGGCGGCGGTATTTCTCGTAGGCGGGGAGCGTCCTCAACCGCGAAAGGTGCTGGGACAGGGCCCCCACCGCGCGCGAGATCGACATCTTGTTGTCGTTTAAGACCACGATCATGTTTTTCTTAAGCTCGCCGGCATGGTTCGTGGCCTCGAACGACATCCCGAGGGCGAATCCCGCGTCCCCCACCACCGCCACGACGCGGCGCGGATCGCCGGCCATCTCGTGTCCGGCCGCGAGTCCCAGCGACGTCGAGATCGCCGTCCCCGCGTGGGCGCTCATGTAGAGGTCGTAAGGGCTCTCCTCGGGGCTCGTGAACGGCCCCAGGCCGTCGTGCAGGCGCAAGGTCTTGAACTGTTCGCGCCGGCCGGTGAGAAGCTTGTGCGCGTAGGTCTGATGGCTTACATCCCAGACCAGGCGGTCGGCAAGAAAGTCGAAGCAGTAGTGAAGGGCGATCGTGAGCTCCACGACGCCGAGGTTCGAGCCCAGATGCCCGCCGTTCCGGGTGACGACAGAGATGATCTCCTCGCGGATCTCCTGCGCGAGCTTCGGGAGCTCGGCAACGGGGATCCGCTTTAAATCCTGCGGGGAATTTATGGTGTCGAGAAGCCGCATGGTCATGAGCGGCGCGCGGTCACGAAAACCGCCAACTCCCTCAAAGGGTCCGCCGCGGCGCCGAACCCGGCGAGCGCCGAAACCGCCCGGCGGATCTCGCGGCCGGCTTCTTTTCGAGCCGCGGCCAAACCGACGGCTCGAGGATAGGTCATCTTTCCGTTCTCCATGTCGCGGCGGACCGATTTCCCCATGCGCCGGGGATCACCCGTTTCGTCCAGGATATCGTCCATGATCTGGAAGGCAAGGCCGAGCGCCTGTCCGTATCGCCCGAGGGCTGACATCTGCCGTGCGGAAGCCCCCGCGACGAGACCGCCGATACGGACAGACCCCACGATGAGAGCCGCCGTCTTCAGGGCGTGGATCCGCATGACCCTGGACTTGCTGGGCGGCTTCCCTTCGGCCGCGAGATCCAGAGCCTGCCCCCCGATCATGCCGGAGGTCCCGGCCGCGCGAGCCAGCTCCGAGGCCGCGCGGGCGGCTACAGGCGCCGGGCAAGCCTCCGCCACGACTTGAAAGGCGTGCGTCAGAAGGGCATCCCCCGCCAGGATCGCCGTCGCCTCGTCGAACCGCCTGTGGAGGGTGGGACGCCCGCGCCGCAGATCGTCGTCATCCATCGCCGGCAGGTCGTCGTGGATTAAGGAATAGACATGCACCATTTCGAGGGCGGCCGCGGCGGGCCAGATCCCCGCTCCCCGTCCCCCGCACGCCTTGAAAGCATAATAGACCAAAAGCGGCCGCAGACGCTTTCCTCCAGCGAAAACGCTGTAGCGCATCGCCCGGTGGATGCCCGTCGGCTCCGCCGAAGCAGGAGGCAGGAGATGGTGCAGGGTCTTGTCGATAGGAACCGCAGGGGCGAAAAGTCGTTTGTTCACAAGGGGACCATTATAATTAAGGAATGCCTGCAAACTCCTCCCCTTCCCGTTTGCAGAAGGCTGCAGCTCTTC
>SBBH01000135.1 GCA_005239795.1 Planctomycetales bacterium | reverse complement strand
GCCTTGCGCGGTGTCGAGCCGCGCGTGCCGAGAACCGTGACGAGCACAACGCGCTCGCGTGCTCCGACGCGGCAGAGAGCCTCCCGGAGAACATCCATTTGGAAAAGAATAAACACCAAGCACCAAACTCACAAACACCAAATATAAAACGGCAAAGAGGCGCAACCCTGTGCCACTGCTCTTCGCTGGATGTTTTCGTTGGGTGCTTTGATATTTTGTTATTGGAGCTTATTTGGCGTTTGTGATTTGGTGTTTGTTGTTTGTGCTTCTACGATACCCTGCCATGCTGAGGCGGCTCTTGCTCTGTAGCTCCTCTGTCATTCTCCTGGGGCGCGCTTTCGGGACGGAGAAACCGACACCCTCCGCCGAGGTCCAAAAGAAATCTGTCCACCGGCGCTACTCTCTTTTCGGCGCCGATTACTGGAAAGGGTACGCCGCGGATACAGGTTACATCCTCACCGCTCCATCTCGCTTCCAAAAATCCGACTGGGCGACGACGGGTATCCTGCTGGGGTCGGCCGCCAGCTTTTATTTCGCGGACCGCGAGATCCGCGACAAAGCCCAGAAGAACCGCGACGCCACCACCGACGATCTCGCCGACGTCGGCAAGAAGATCGGCGATGGCGCCTACCTGGCCGGCTTTTGCGGCGTTTCCTATGCGGCGGGATGGGCTGTCGACGATCCGCGCGCCCGCAGGACGGCTCTTCTGGGGCTCGAAAGCCTCGTCCTCTCGGGCGTCTTCACCGCGGGCGTGAAGAGGCTCGCGCACCGGCATAGGCCAGACACCGAGGACGACCATGACGCGTGGGACGGGCCTGGATTTTCCACCGATTCCGACGAACTCTCGTTCCCGTCGGGACACTCGGCAGCGGCGTTTTCCGTCGCGACGGTCGTCGCCTCGGAGTACGCCGACACGCCGCTCGTCAGCCCCGCCGCCTACGCCGCTGCGGCACTGGCGGCGCTCTCGCGCGTCAATGACGACGAGCACTGGGCCTCGGACATCTTCGTGGGATCGGCGATCGGCTATTTCACGGCGAAGGCGGTCGTTGGGCGGCACGACCCCGCCCAGGCGGGAAAAACCCTGAGCCTGGTGCCGCTTTTCGACGGCGAGCGGGCGGGACTCGCCCTGATCTGCCGCTTTTAACAGGAATCCCATGAATAAATCCAAAACCCAAAATCCAAAATCCCACTACGATGTCGTCGTCATCGGCGGCGGGATCCAGGGGGTCGGCGTCGCCCAGGCGGCGGCCGCCGACGGCTACTCCGTCCTCCTCCTCGAAAAAGGGGACCTCGCCTGCGGGACCTCCAGCCGCTCCAGCAAGCTCATCCATGGGGGCTTGCGCTACCTCGAGACCGGCCAGTGGCGCCTCGTGCGCGAGTCCCTGGGCGAACGGGACATCCTGGCCCAGATCGCACCAGGGCTCGTGCGGTGGGTCCCGTTCCAGATCCCCGTCTACGCCGCCACGGCGCGGCGCCCCTGGAAGATCCGCGCGGGGCTTTCCCTCTACGCGCTTCTGGGAGGGCTCTCGCGCCACGCGCGGTTCCGGACAGTGCCGCGCGAGGAATGGAACTCCCTCGATGACCTGCGCACAGGCAGCCTTGAGGCCGTCTTCCAGTACTGGGACGCGGCGACCGACGACGCGGCGCTGACGCGCGCCGTGGCGCGCTCGGCCGAATCATTTGGCTGCCGCGTGGTCCGGCCCGCGCGGTTTCTCGAGGCCCGCGGGACGCCCGAAGGATACCGCGTCCGCTACGAAGATACCTCGGGACTCGCAGAGTGCCTGGCCCAAACGCTCGTCAACGCCGCGGGCCCCTGGATCGACCGCGTCCAGGCGGCGATCGTTTCCGCGCGGGGGAAGCCCGCGCCGCGCCTGCCGATCGATCTCGTGCAAGGGGCGCATATCGTCCTGGCGGGATCGATCCAAAAAGGGATCTACTACACCGAGGCGCCGACTGACCAGCGGGCTGTTTTCGTCATGCCTTGGAAAGGGAACACGCTCGTCGGAACGACCGAAACCCCGTTTCGGGGGGACCCTGACCAGGTTCTCCCCCTCCCCGAGGAGATCGCCTATCTGCAGGACACGTTCGTGCACTACTTTCCGGGACGTCCCGTCGAGATCATCGAGACGTTCGCGGGTTTGCGCGTCCTCCCGGCCGGTCCCGGTACCCCGTTCACGAGATCTCGGGAGGTCATTTTGTCCGTCGATGAGGAGGTCGCCCCACACCTCATCGCCATCTACGGAGGAAAGCTGACGGGGTACCGCCGGACGGCCCGGAAGGTGATGACGCTTCTTGCGAAAACCCTTCCGCCTCCCCGGCGCGACGCCGACACTGCAAAAATTCCTCTCGTCTGATACGATGGACGGCAGATGAATGCCGAGCCCCCCCGAAAGGAGCGATCAATGCTGAAGGAAGGAGATTCCGCCCCCGATTTCACACTGGAAACCGACGCCGGCCAAAAGGTGACGCTTTCGAAACTCCGCGGCAAGCCGGTGGTCCTCTTCTTCTACCCGAAGGACGACACCCCCGGCTGAACGATCGAGTGCGTGGGATTCCGTGACGAATCCCGCCAGTTCGCCGGCAAGGCGCATCTCTTCGGAATCAGCGCCGACGACGTCGAGAGCCACCAGGGATTTCGCGACAAGTTCTCGCTCAACTTCCCCCTCTTGGCCGACGTCGGCCACAAGATCTGCGATGCCTACGGCGTCTGGGGAACCACCAAGTGGGGCGAGGGGATCTTCCGGACCACCTTCGTGATCGGCGCCGACGGGAAGATCCAAAAGGTCTTCCAGAAGGTCAAGCCCGAGGGCCACGCCAAGGAAGTCCTGGCGGCGCTGTAAAAAGTACCGAGGGCCAGAGTACTGAGGCTGAGTTGCGGAGATCGAGCCCGATCCACGAATCACGCACCACGGCCCCGCACGTGTCAGACTCTGCTATTTTGCCGACGCGCCTCCCTCCTTCTTTTCTTGGCGCAGTGCGTCGATCAGTGTGCAAGCCTCTTCGAATTCGAAGTGAAAATTATTGGCCCGCACGACGCCCGCGCGGTCGATCACGATGCTCCAGGGGGTCCCCCTCGTCTGGTACCCCTGCATGATCTTCGAGCGGACCCCATTCTCGCCGTCATGGCCGATCGGAATCTTGAGGCCGTATTTCTTGCCGCACGCCCAGGCCTTCTCAGGCGTATTGGCGTCAAACCCCTCGAACACCGTCTGGATCGCCACGAACGCCACGTCGTCGGCATCCTTGTACTTCTTAATCAACTCCACAAGCAGAGGGAACCCCTCTGTATGGCACCCCGGTCACCACGACTGGAAGCAGTAGAGATAAACCGCTTTCCCGGCCAGATCTGAGACTTCCAGCCGCTCCTTCCCCTCCGGCAGGTTCTTCCACTGGGCGACGTTCCAGGGTGGAGCTTTCTTCCCTTCGATGCCGCCCATTTTCGGCTGGGCAGGGGGCGCCCCCAGCGTGACGGTCATCTCCTGTTTCTTTCCATCCCGCAGGAAAGAAAGCGCCAAGGGATTCCCCGATCCGGTCTGGCGGACCCGTTTGGCGAAGAGCTCCGGCTTGGCCACCTCCTCGGCATTCGTAAGAAGGATCACGTCTCCTGCCTGAAGCCCCGCCGCGGCCGCGGGGCCGTCGGGCATCACCTCTTCAATGCGCAATCCCGCTTGATCGGGCGCGAGCCCCAACTCCGCATGCTCTTTGCCGTTCACCGGCTCCATCCCGGAAAGGCCCAGAAATCCGGGAGCCGCTGACAGCGTCCCGAGGGCGGCGACCATCGCCAACCCCCCCCATCCCCATCGCTTGTGCGTCATCGCTCCTCTCTCTGTTTTCCACCCGTGCCGCCTGGGAGATTTTCAGGATCCTCCTCCGGCGGCGCAAGCCACAGCACCAGCACCTGCCCGGGCCCCCCCTCTGGCGGCCCGCTCAAGATGGCAACGATATCCGAGATCGATTCCAAAGTCAAAAATCCAGAAAAGCCGGCCCAGGACGCGCTGATGACAGGGCGAGGTCGTCCCTCCCACTGCCCCATCCCCGGCGGGGCCTCCTGTGGCGCCAGCTCCCATGAGAGAACCCCTACCCCCTCAAGCTTCAACCAGAAACGTCCCTGCCAACGCGCCGGAAGCGGCGCCGGGG
>SBBH01000165.1 GCA_005239795.1 Planctomycetales bacterium | reverse complement strand
GAGGACTCCGGCGGAAATCTACTTTGCGCGCAATCGGGTGGCGCGTTTCCCGCCCCCCTCTCCCCCCAGGGGGGCGGGGAGGTCTCTACGGAAAGAGCTCGGAGGGAGAGGACCTACAGCTTAACCTTACCCAGAATCTGTCCAACCCATGGGGGGAAGCTCCGCCGCTTGGATATCCAAGACAGGCCAGGCCCCCGTAATAAACGCCGTGGAGGAGAGGAAAAAAAAGGTGGCGAGAAGAGCCGGCGCGTTGGAATGGAGGAAGCGTCGTGCCACAAGAAAGTAGGCGACAGCGAGACACCCCACGACGAACCCGACGACCGCGTACCATTTGCGCGGATCGTAAGAGGGGTCGCTGAACAACATTATTCCCAGAAGTTGAATCGCGCGTGTCACCGGTCGGTAACCTGAGGAGCTGATATGTCCAAATGCATTACCCAGGATTTCCGGCAGCGATCTTGATCCTTTCCAGGTGAGAGGTTGAGCCATGTCGAAACGGTTGGCTGTGATATACGGCGTGTCGCTCCAGACCGGAAGTTCGTCCGCACGCCATAAAAAATAGGCGATCGCGGTGCCGATCCCGAGTGTGCTCAGAAAAAGGCGGAAGTGTTGATTCCCCCACTCCTCTACGAGAAAGCCGATTTTTTTAAACATGTCGCCTCAAGTCCAGCGCCGCCGTGTCGCGCAAACCGTGCCAGAGATCTTTCCGATATCGGCACCTCTTACAAATCACATCCCTCCCTATAGAGGCATGAGAGTTTCTCGACACGATCGTCGGTGAAGTAATGTATCGAGCAACGGTTTTTTGAGAAACAGACATCGGCGATACCGATCTTCCTCCTTGCATACGTTTCCTTCAGCCGGGAGAATCCTTCTTCCCTCGTGTCCCCCCAAGATCTTTTAGAGAGACTCTCCGCGAGCTGGAACTCCCTAAAAAAACGCTGGAGCGCGCCTTTTCGCACCATCGCCCTGACCTGCTTCTGGGGGGCCCTCTTCGCCTGGGCCTCGGTCTCCCTCTACCGTGCCATCGCCCCGCGCCTGGAATATCCGGACCTCGAGGACGACACCCTGATCTTCACGCCGATCGCCATCCAGGAAAGCCATGGAAAGAGCTTCGGGGAGGTTTTTCGATTCGTATTCCACTTGGCGCACGAATATGGCATCCCTTCGCTCAACATCTATTGGCACCTGATGCAGCGCTTCTTGGGCCTCGAGGTGAAATATTACTCCCTGTCCCTCTTCGCGCTCCACCACCTCAATGCCCTTCTTTTCTGGGTTCTCCTGGCACGCGGATTTCGGATGGGGATCGCCGCCTCCGCGTTCTCGGCGATCTTCTTCCTGGTCTATTCCCCACAGTTCCACGCCTACCTCTGGCCGATCTCCTTCCAGCACCTCTCCGTCCTCAGTGGCGTGTTCCTAACGCTGATCCTCTACCGCGAGACTGAGAATCGCATCGCGCAAGGAGCTCCCAGAGCGCTTTGGTGGAAGAAGGCCACAGTGGCCGCGGCGGTGCTCTCTTCACTTCTCCGGGTTACCATTTTTCTGGCGCCGTTCCATATCGCCCTGGACATCTTTTGTACGAGTGGCTCTGAACAGGAAATTCGGAGGCGCCTCCGATGGTGGACCCCTTTATTTCTAGTTTATCTCCCCTTCCGCATCTTGAGCTTCTTTCGCGGCGCGGAGGGACAAGCGATTTCCGTCCGCCTTCTCTTCCTCGATTTAGGAGTGCCCTATTGGGTCATCGGCGCGCTCCTCTTGGCCGCCAGCGTTTCAATCCTTCTTTTCCTGCATCGTCTCTGGAAACTGGTGAACGACCCCCTATCCACCGTGAGGCGTCGGATGTTCGCGCAATATTCTCCGATGACCACTTTCATCGCAGGATGCGTGTTTGCCCTGTTGAGCTTGGGACATATCGCCCCCTGGATCCTGGCCTTCAAACTCTCCTGGATTCCAGAGGCGAGCCTCTACAAAACCCTGCTCTACGACCGCTGGCATGTCGTCACGCTCCCGGCGGTCCTGAAGGGAGGACCGACCCTTACCGAGGCGCTCTCGTTTTTCGTGCTTCTCCTCTTCGCCTACGTCTGTTTCCGCTCGCTCCGCGAAAGGCTCCCCTTCCTCGGCTGGTATCTGGTCGCCTGCGCCGGCGTGGCCCAATTCGACACGCGGATCCCCTCCCGCTATTACATCTACCTGTCTCCGCTGGTCGCGGTTTGCGTTGCCACGCTGATCTCTGAAGGAGGTGGTTTCGTTCTCCGAAAAATGAAACTTTCCGCCAAACTGTTCTTGGGAACTGCGATGGCCGGGATCGCCGCCTTCCTTATCCTGGCCCATACGACGACCCTACAGACGCGGCTCTCGCTCTCCCGTCTGCCTGGCCTCATCACGCATTACGATTACGTCCTGGCTGCCGAGACGATCCGGCAGGACCTCGCTTCGCACCCCGAAAAAGCGGAACATCTCCGCCAGCCCCAAGGGGGGCTCCATGTCTGCGGGATCCAGCCCGCGTGGTTCTTCATGCAGAACCACGCGATGATCGCCCCCGACTGGGACGCGGAGACTTTCCACCCCTTCAAGTATGTCCTGGGCGCCACCCTCCACTGGCCGATCGAACGGGCGACCGAGGTCCGCGTGAACGGCCCCTGCCGGCCAGGAGAGATCTGCTACGCCGTGGCGCGCGACGGGGTCTACGACGCAGAAGGCAACAATCTGGACCCCTTTTACAGGAATTTCAAGGAGGGGATGAGGCGCTTTTACGCCGGGGAAAACCGGGAAGCCCTCGCCATGCTCACGGAAGCCGTGCAAGCACGCCCTTTCTTCTTCCGGTACTTGGCGCCGGGGATCCCTCCGGAGGAGTTCTCGCACCCTTCCGGAAGGACCCTCCTGGAACTCATCAATCAGCTCACCTGGTGGATCATTCCGACTCAGGAGTTCCGGTTCGAATGGGTCAAGAAAGAACATCTGAACCACCTGCACGCCCTCGCAGTGATGGCCTATCTGGAAGATCTGGAAGGGATCCGGAGCCGATCGTCCCAAACGCTGGAAACCCTGAAAAAGATCGCGATTCGAAAAGGGGAACAGGGTCAGCACCCCTTGCAGTGGGGGGATATTCAAAGAATCACGGATGGGCTCTCGAATCCGAAAAGTCGTGTGAAGATCCGAGATTTCCTGATCGAAAAAGAGAAAATCCGCTCTGTTCCCCTCTGGGTGAAACCGGGAGAACCGGAAGAGCCGATGGAAATCTCCGGAACCTGATGAGAGGGCCCCCGAGGGGCCTGGAACGACCGTGAAGACGATCCACTGGATCCTCTTAGCCTGCGCGACGGTGAGCACGGGGCACTTCATGATGCTCTCGCCGGAGCCATTCGCCGGGGAGGAAGGGCATCACAAGCTTTTGTCCCCCTATTGGATCCCGGAGCGTTATCTGGCTATTCCCCGCATCCGTCACGGAGATCCGGCGTATGCGGGAGGGACGGACGTCGCTGGGTACCTAGAAGAAGTCGAAGAGCTCTATGCGACAGGCACTGTCCATCGGGGAACTCGCCATCCGTTTCTCGCTTACGCCACCGCCGGACTTTTCGCGGCTTTCGGTCGACACATGCTCTTCTACTATTTGATCCCGCTCGGGTGTTATCTGGGGAGCATCTGGTGTGTTTACCGGCTGGGAACGCGGCTCTTCGATGAGGCGTCCGGGAATCTCGCGGCCATCCTGGCGGGGTTTCACCTCACGATCGTCCTGGAGTCGCTCTCCTTCAATTCGTACGCGGTCTCCCCCGTCGTCAACCTCCTGGCCCTGGGGCTTTTCCTCAAGGCCCTAGAAGCGCCGCGCCACTGGATCACGCTGATGGGGTTCCTCAGCGTCGCGCGCCTGGTGCGCCTCGAGAACATGGTGCTCGCTGGGGTTTATCCCGCCCTGGCCTGGATTTTGGGCCGGCTTTATCCCGACCGTGTGAACGCCCGCTTCGGGGCCCCCTTCTGGGCGGGGGTGGGACTTTGGATCCTGGTCACGCTTCCTTACCACATTTCCCAATATGCGCGGTTCGGGAACCTCCTGCACCCCTTCGAACTTTCCGCCTTACTAGAAGGAAAACCGGAAGACCCCAAGTACACAGGCCACGAGGGGCCCTTCAAGATGTTCGCACTCTTCTTCCTGACCGGCTCGTGGTTTTGGCCCTTCCTCTTTGCGCGCGGGGTGCGGCGCGCCTGGGAAAAGGAGAGCCGGCCCTGGACGCTCGCGTTCCTCTCGATCCTCGCCTTCTGGTTCGCGGGATTCTGCATCCAGGCGATCACCGATCCCAGCGGCGCCCACGTGGTCTTCGGCATCCAGATCATCGCGGTCTTGGCCGGAGGGGGCCTCGCCTCCCTCTCAGGTGGCCTGCGACGAGGAATTCTCCTCTGGTGCGCGGCCTATTCACTCGCCGCCCAGGTGATTCTCATCCATGCCTGCCAGTTCCTGTATGGCGAGGGACATCTGGTCATCTGGGGGTTAAATCTGGAAAACGCCAAGCGCTGGCTGGTGTCGCTCCCGATCTGGAAATTCGGCAACCCTTAGGATTCGCGCGAATCCTATATGCGGATCTTGATCCATGTCCCCAAAGGGTATCCCCGCCTGGGAGGATCGGAAACCCTCGCGGGGATCTTTGCGAAGGGCTATGCCGAGAAAGGTCATACGGTGACGATCCTGACCCCCCGTTCGGGAAATCAGCTCGGCGAGGAAATCCTGGAAGGGTTCCGGATCCGACGCTTCGGTTCCGGGCGCGTGGATCCGGGTTGGCGCTATCATGCGGGCTACCTCCTGCCGGCGGCGGCCGCTTTCCTGCGGGAGATCCCCCGCCACGAAATCCTGCAAACGATGGGATGCAACCGAGCAACCTTTATCGGATGCGCGATTGCGAGAGTTTTTGGAAAATCGATCGTCATCAAACTCCAGACCGCCGGATATGAGGGGGATCTGGTCAGTTTCTGTGCGGACGCGCTAGGCCGGCGCCGCTTCGAGCGCTTACGGCATTCGGTCGATCGCTTTGCGGCCATCAGCGCCGAGATGCTTGAAGAGCTTTCCCGTTTTGGCGTCCCACCTGAGAAAATCGTCTCGATCCCGAATTGCGTTGACGAGAGGCGATTCCGCCCCCTCGATCTAACAGCGAGGGAGAAACTCCGAAAGAGATTGGGGCTTTCTCAAAAAAAGATGATCCTTGCCGGAGGGCGTATGGTCCCGAGAAAGCGCCTGGATCGTGCGATCCGCATCTTCGCCGGCGCCCTTCAAGAACAGCCCACTCTCGTCCTGTGGCTGGCCGGCGACGGCCCGGATCGCGGGGCCATTGAAAACCAGGTTCGCACGATGGGGCTTTCAGAAAAGGTGCGGTTCTTGGGGACCGTCGGCAACATCGAAGAGTATCTTCAAGCCGCTGACCTCTACCTCCACACGGCGGATGCCGAAGGACTTCCCCTGGCCATTCTCGAGGCGCAGTCGGCCGGGGTTCCCGTCGTCGCGACCGCCATCGGCGGGGTCACGGACGCCGTCCAGAATAACCAAACCGGGTTCCTATTTTCTCCGGCCTCCGAAGCAGACGGCGTCCAGGCGCTGCAGTACGCCCTGTCGGAAAGAGCCGACGCCGTCGCCCGGGAGGCTCGCCGCTCGGTGATCGAACGGTTCTCTTCCGAGCGGATCGTCCATGAATACCTGACGCTTTTTCGGAGGCTGACCGGTGAGGCTTGAAAAAGGGGTCTTTCCGGCGGCGACCCTCGCCTGCGCCCTGGCATGCCTCCTTGTTTTCTGGATGCCCCTCACGACTCCCCACCTCTCGGGAGATTCTCTGACGACGTATGTGATGCGGGAATACGCCGTCGGAGTCTACCAAGGCGAGCGGCATGCCGGATGGAATCCCTGGCTCCAGATGGGGTATCCCTTTCATGCCGAATCAGAGGGAGGCCTTTTTTATCCGATCCAGATTTTCCTGTACGCGCTCCTCTCTTTCGATGCCGCCTACGCCGCGACCGCCTTCGTGCACATGGCCGCGATGGCCCTCTTTGGATTCCTGTATTTTCGCGGAATCGGGATCTCCCCGGCTGGGAGCACCCTTGCGTCCCTGACCTATATCGGATGCGGCTTCTTCATGCGCCACTTCGGGCACGAATGGTCATACCGGACGGCGGCATGGCTCCCGTTGGCGTTGTATTTGACGCACCGAATGGTCCAGGAAGGGAAGATCGCGTGCGCGCCTCTTTTGGCGCTGGTCGTAGGATGCCAATGGCTGGCGGGCCATTACAACCTCGCGTATTTGACGCTCCTCGCCGTCGGCCTTTACACAGGTCTTTCGATTTGGACGAAAGGGGGCCCCTCGCGCCCCACAAAAGTGCGGTCCGCCGGGGCGCTGGCCGGCGCCGTCGCGTTGGGACTGACCCTCGCCGCAGTCCAGATCTTTCCCAGCTGGGAACTCGTGGGGCTTTCCCATCGCGCAGAAGGGGTGGGCCTGAAACCCTTTGCGAGCTTCTCCCTTTTTCCCACGAGACTCACGCGTCTGGCGCTTCCTAATGCAGGCGGAAACTTTCCCGGCATGGCGAACGCCGGA
This sequence comes from Planctomycetales bacterium, assembly GCA_005239795.1. GTDB lineage: Bacteria > Planctomycetota > SBBH01 > SBBH01 > SBBH01 > SBBH01. Next base: position 9,205 of record SBBH01000165.1, on the reverse strand, counting down.
GAGACCGACCCCTATGTGGGGATCCTCCCGCTCCTCCTGACGCTTGTCGGGCTTTCGGCCCGAGATTTCCGGCATCGACGGCTTCTCCTGGGGATGCTGGCGGCTTCCTTCCTGTTGGTGCTCGGCTTCTTTTTTCCGCCGAACATCCTTTTGTATGCGGCGCTTCCGGGCTATGCCTCCTTGCGCGGGCCCGTTCGGGGCATTTTCCTGCTGTCGTTTTTCCTGTGCGCCTTCGCCGGGATCGGTTTCGACGCCCTGCGCTCGCTTTCCGTTGACGAGGCCCGGCGTCTCGGGAGACGGTTCCTCGCGACGTTCGTGGCCCTGGCGCTCGCGGCGCTCGTCCTGGGATACTTCGCACGACCGATCTCGGCGGCGGCCGAGGCGGTCCTCTCGGTGGCTTCGCGCACCGGTTTCCCTCGTTCACCTGCGATCCATGCCGAAAACCTTCGGGCTTATCTCGACGGGCTCCGGACCGACCTTTCGGCCCCTGCGACCTGGCTCCCGGCCCTCTGGGCAGCGCTGGCCTGGGGATGGCTCCAGTGGGGCAGGAAAGCGGCCCGCGGGGCTTACTTGGCCTTTGCGCTTCTCCTCTTGGATCAGATTACTTATGCCCGATCGATCGGCACCCACGGAATTTTGGGAAGACCCTTCCCGGAGCGTTTCTCGGCCGAGATCGCATTCCTCCAAAGCGACCCGGAGCCGCACCGGATCTTCTGTTGGCCTTTGAAGACGCCTCCCTTTGTGGAGGGGATCAGATTCCCGGGAACATATTACTTCCAGCACCATGGCATCGCGAATGTCGCCAGCACCACGCCGAGGCTCGCCGCCGCAACCTCCCTCCCGATCCTGTGGCACGACCAGAAACACCACTACGCGCCGGAAGAACTGTATGGGGCAATCGACCGGTTGGGAGCGGTGGGGACAAAATACATCCTCACCGACGGGGTACTGGAGGACCCGCGCCTGGAGGAAGTGTTCCAGGATCGGCTCCGGATCTATCGGAACCTCTCTTTTCTCGGACGCTCTTATCTCACCGAGGACCCCGAGGGAGCTCGCCCAAGGCGGGACGGAGGGGAGGCCCGGATCCTTTGGGAGTCGGACGGGCAAGTGATCCTTTCCGTCCGGTCAAAAACGCCCGCGACGCTGGTCCTGGCCGACAATCCATACCCGTGCTGGCACGGTGCCCTCGATGGAATTCCTGTTCCGATCCGAAGCCGCCCTGACGGTCTTTGCCGGCTCGTCGACGTTCCGGCCGGGGAGCACAAGGTCCGGTTCCACTACGCCTCACGCTGGGACCAGAAAGGGCTCGCCATGACCTTGGCAGCAGCGGGCGGGATCCTTGTTTGGGCCGGTGTCGCGGCGTGGAGCATCCTGAGGAAAAATGCGCCCTGAATGCCCGGGCCCGAGTGAAGAACCCCGCCCTTCCGGGCGGGGCTTCTGAGAGCCAAAAGCAACGCCGCTTGCCATTCCTCCCCGCCCTCCCAGGCGGGGCATCCTGGCAAGTTTCGTGAAAGCGTCAGGAGATTCAAGCAAAGCGACGGACGAGCTTGTGCTGTGTCATCTCGCGGATGTGCGCGAGAACCTTGGGCCCAAATTTCCTTTCCACGAGGTCTAGATACCGGGGATTCTTGAAATAAATCTCAAACCCCTTGTCCCGAAAGCGGAGAACTTCCGAGGCGGGGAGGTGCTCGGTGGGAAGCGGCAGCGTGTCCACCGCATGCTGGGAGTAGCCGCTCCAGCGCTCGGGGAGGGGCCATCCCTTCTCCAGGGCGACTCCATAAAGCTTGGAACCAGGGTAGGCCATGGCGGAATAAAAATTGGCGAACTCGCAATTGAGAGCGATCGCCATGTCGAGGGTTTGCTGCATGCTCTCATGGGTGTCGTCGGGGAGGCCGAAGATGTAATTCCCGATCACATGGATGCCGGCCTCCTTGATCTGCCGAACGGTGTTCCGGATGTCTTCCTCGCCGAACTCCTTATCGACGCCGTCCCGGACATGCTCGCTCGCCGATTCGATCCCCAGGGCGAGCCAGCGGATCCCCGCCCGTTTGAGTTTGTCCAGAATGCGAGGCTTGACCGTATCCACGCGCGCATAGGCCCAGATATTGAGAGCATAGCCGCGTGCGAGGATCGCATCGCAAATCCCCTCCACGTGCCCCATATGGAGAACGAACATTTCGTCGGCGATCTTGATGTTTTTGACGCCGTAGCGACTCACGAGGAGGTCGATCTCCTCGATGACGCTCGCGGGGCTCCGGCGCCGGTAGCTCGGGCCGTCGAACGGCGCATTAATGCAACAAAAGGAGCATTTGTAGGGGCAGCCGAGGGTCGTGTAGATCGAGGCGTACGGCTCCCGCTCGTCGATATGGTCGAAGCAGTGCCAGTTGTGGGCTCGGTAGCGGTCCATCGGAAGGAGATCGAAGGCCGCTCCGCCAAGTTCGCCGTCCATGTCCTGTATGAGCGGGGCCTGAGGCGTAGAGAGGAGCTGTCCATCCCGGCGATACCAGAGACCGGGGACTTCCGAGAGCTTCTCCAGGCGCTTCCCGTCGATCGCCTGAAGGAGGGCTTCGATCGTATGAGGTCCCTCTCCCTGACAGACATAGTCGACCGCCTCCTCCCGGAGCGTCCTCTCGGGAAGCGCGGAAGGGTGTCCTCCCACCATGAGAAGGGGAAGATCCGGCGCCACGTTTTTGAGCTCCCGTGCAACCACCCCGGAAGCCGCCATGTTCTGCGTAGAGGCGGAAGGCTGGTGCCCGAAGATGACGATGACCACCAACTTGGGGCGCATCTCGACGACGCGCTGGACCGCCTGCTTGTGGGTGAGCCCTTCCGCTTCAGCATCCAGGATCGCCACAGAGCGGCCCCTCTTGCGGGCGAATTTCGCCAGGAGCCCCGCCCAGACGGGGGTCTCAATGGCGGCGAGGCGGTTCCCCAAGCCCTGATAAATCTCGGAACGGGTCGACGGATTGACGAAAACAATATCCAGAGGGCGGTGCACCATAGAGGGGAGATGGTACCGAGGCTGAACTGCCCGGACAAGGTCGAGCCCCCATTGTCTTTTAGACGCTCGGCAGTACCGTGCTGTCCGTGACGGGGATCCCGGCCGGCCGCTGGCATCGCCTTCTCCCCTGGCTCCTTCTGGGCGGCCTCATCGCCTTACGGATCTACAGCTCCGTTTCCCAGTGTCCGTCCGGAAAGGTGGATCCGGACGTAGGGTTCTGGAGCCGAGGGGCCAAGCATTGGGCCTTCTATGGAACCTGGGGGCACGACGACATCTCGACAGAATTCGTCGCGCCAGCCCATGCCTGGGCGCTCAGCGGGGTCTTCCGCCTCTTCGGCCCTTCCTACTCAAGCGCCGTGGGGTGGGCCCAGGCGGCCGTCGCCCTCGCAATGATCTTGGCGGTCTGGGGGCTCCGCCGGGAATCGCCTGCGGCCCTTGCGCTGACCCTCCTTTTCTTCTGGGCCGACAGCGCTGTTTCCTGGTGCGCCTACTCGGGCGGCGTGGAGCCGACTCAGCTGATCGGAGTTTCGGCAAGTATGGTCCTGGCGATCGCTGGACAAGGGAAGATTCCTCGATGGGCGGCCTCGGGATTCTTCTATGCCTGGGCCGTGGCGGCCAAGCCAACGGCGCTCGTCCTGGCGCCGGCTTATGGCCTGCTCGCCCTGCGAGGGGAGGAACGGATGGAATGGCCAGGTGCGTTCCGGCGCCTCGCGGCCTTCGCCGCCGGGACCCTTCTGCCCCTTCTGGCGGCGGCCCTTTTCCTAACGGACCATCTGCCCGAGGCCCGCCGAGCTTGGGATCAGATGCGCTTTCAGGCTGGGGATCACGAGAGATCGCTTCTCGACGCCGCGGGGATCACGCTCTTCCACTGGGGAAATTTCGGGTGGAGGCATACACTCGTCCCCCTATTCTTGTTCTCGCTCCCGGCCTGCGCCCCTGCCTTCTTTTCCCGAGATCGAGCCGACCCATGGAAAAAACAGCAACTGGGATGGGCCCTCTTCTTTCTCGTCGGGTTGGCGGGGCTCACCCTCTTTCCGCCCGGGGCGCGCCGCTATGTGCTTGTGGCCCTTCCCCTGTCGGCTCTCGCCGCACAGGTTCTCGCTCGACCCGACAGCTGGGAAGCCACCTGCCAGCAGATGACCTCTCGGGGAAGGCGCCTCTTTCTGCTGGGTTGGGCTGTCTTGGCCCTCTTTCCTCTTTTGTCCTATGTGAAGGAGCCGCTCGCCTCATGGCTTCTCGGCAGGACGGGATCGGAGACCGCTTGGTGCCAGAGCCGCGCCGGATTCCTGCTTTTGGCGGCTGCTGTCCCGGCGCTTTTCATGGCCTCACGCGCGGCCAGATTCCTGGGTGGCGCTAGGCAAGCGCCACATCGCTGGCTTCTGGTCGGCGGCTCGGCGCTCTTGGCAAATTTTCTCCTCGTCCGAACTCATGGGATCCTCGGAAAATTCTTCGGGGGCCTTGAGCATATGGATCCCGCCTGGCGCACCGCCCCTCGGGAAGCGGTTGAGCGCGCGGCCCTCGCGGCGGGGATCAGCTGGCTCCTGTCATTTCTCTTTCTATGCGGCGCCTGGCGCCTCTGGGTGGCCGACCGAGCCGGGGCCGCCCGTCCGCGGGAGGTCCGCCTCTTTTTTACAGGGCTCGCCGGAGTCCTCGCGGCCGCCGGGATTTTGTGGCCTATCCTGCGGCTGGCTCGCACCGAACAGACCCCATCCGCCCTCCTCCAAACAACGCGAGAGCTTGCTGCGCTGATCCCTCTGGATTCGACCGTTTATGGAGGGCGCTACGTGGACGTTTCCCTTCTCCCGGTGCGATGCCGCGTCATCACCCCTTGGGCCTGGCACGGCCGCGACGTGGAATCGTTCCTGGCGAGCACCGAACGCTACCGGTGGAACCTTCCGATCGAGCGCTTCCAGCCGGAGTTTCTCCTTCTGGAGGATGAAGCCGAGGATTCAGACGTCGGGCGCGTCTGGGGGCGCTGGCTGTCTGGGATCGAACGGAAGCTCATCGGCGAATTCCCGCTCGACCGGCATGTCCTGAGGCTCTATGCCCTAAAATGAGGCCTGGACCCGACATGCCCGACGCAACACCTCATCTCCAGGCGGCCCTCGACGAGGCGCTCGGGTTTCTCAAGACGCTCGCCGCCGATCCTGAAACCGCCCTCTTTCTCGATCGGTCAGCGAGCAGGGTCTGCGACGTCATCAGAAGCCGCGGCAGGATCTTCATCTGCGGGAACGGCGGGAGCCTCAGCGACGCGACGCATTTCGCTCAGAACGGGATCGGCCGGTACCGAAAAAACAGGGAACCCTTCCCTGTCCTGGTGCTAGCCGACCCCGCCCATATCACATGCGTCGCCAACGACTACGGCTTTCAGGAGATTTTCGCCCGCCCCCTCGAGGCCTTGGGCCACGCTGGAGATCTTCTCCTGGCCCTCTCGACAAGCGGAAATTCCGAAAACGTCTTCCGGGCCGTCCAAGCGGCTCGCCGGCGCCAGGTCCACGTCATCGGATTTTTGGGGCGCGGCGGCGGAAAGCTCAAGCCCTTGTGCGACGACGCCATCGTCGTCCCGGGAACGACGGCCGACAGGATCCAGGAACTTCAGATGCTTCTGCTCCACGCCCTGATGGAGGGGGCGGAGCGACAACTCGTCCCGGAGAACTACGCCTCCTGACGATGTTCGCGCATGCGCTCCTGTGGGGACTCCTTCTCTTTGGCGCGGCGTTCCTCTGCCATATCCCCCTTTGGCGGATCTTAAAACCCAAACGCCAGATCCTGGGGCTGGTGATGTTGTTCGGCATGGTGGCTCCCGCGGTGCTCGCCGCGGGATTGGCCCAGGCGGGCCATTCCTCCGTTGAAATCGCCTACGCGGTCCTTCTCCTCCTCCTTCTTTCCAGCAGCTACATCCTGAGCTACCCGGCCATGCAAGCCAAGGCGCCGTCCCTGGAGATGGTGAAGCGCATCGCCCAGGGAGGTCCCGCGGGGATCACCTATGAGGATCTCAGGGCCCACTTCGCAAAACAGGATCTGATCAGCTGCCGCCAGCAGGATCTCCTGACAGAAGGGCTGGTGCGGCAAGGCCCCGACGGAGGCTTTCACATCACCCTGCCGGCGAAGGCGGTCCTGTATGTCATGCGGCTGTTGCGCCGGATTCTCGGCCTCCCGGAAGGGGAGGGATAACCATGGAAGCCTGGCAACTCCTCGCCGGCTTCCCCCCCGCCCTTCTGGGAGTCCATGCGACATTCTCGCGCTTTTTTCGGCCACGCCTGTCGAATCAGATGATCACCCTGGCGGCGATTGGCGCGTCGCTGGCTCTGGCTCTGGCGGGAGAGCTGGCCTCCCAGCGCCGATCAGGGGCGCTTGACGGCGCGCGCGCGGCCTATGTGCTCCTATCTGCCGGGTGCGCCGGCTACTGCTACTTCCATTTTTTCAACATGACGGAGACCTCGCGGCGCATCAAGCTCCTACGGATGATGAGCGGCATCGGCCGGGAAGAAGCGGCGAAAACCGTCTATGACCTCGACGATATCCTAAAGGTGCGCCTCGCGCGCCTGACGGCGATGAAGCAGATCCGCCTCGAGAAGGGCCGCTATCTGCTGGCGGGCCGAACCCTTTATGTCGGCTACGCGGTCCTGGAGAGGCTGAAACGAATCCTGGCGCTTGAGGAGACGAATCTCCGATCATAAAAAGAGGGCGCGCCATCCCCAGATGAGCCCGTATGGGTCAGCGTGCGAGAACCATCGTAAAGGGAACCTCGGCCCGGCTGGCGGCGTCGGCCGTGACGGTGCGGGTCGTGCCGTTGACGGTTACCGCAGTGGGCCGGCCGGGGGCGAGCCCCTCGATCACGAGACGCGCTGGGCGCGGCCACTGGAAGGGCGAGTCGATCCGCACGGAAAGACTCCCATCGGCGACCTCGAGATGCCGCAGGGTGCATCCGTCGATTCCCACGCCGTAGCGGCGCCCCGCGTGAACATAGGCTTCGCCGTAGCGCGGCACATACATCTCCAGCGTCGCCGCTCCGCTCCCCGTACCCCAATGGAACTTGGCCCTCCCGGTGGGGCCCTTCTCATCTCCCTCGTGTCCCCAATTCTCGCGCGGCGAGACCTTGAAGTTGGCGCGCAGGGCCGCCACCGCCCGCTCGAGATATTCAAGCGCGCCGGTGTGCTCATAGAGGGAAAACAAAAGCTCTGCCGCATAGGGGGCGCGCGTGTCGCTCCATTCGAGATCTGAATTCTGCACCGCAACTCCCCCGATGAGATTCTCCCGCATGAGCGGATGGCTCCAGGGCTGCTGGTGAAGAAGCAGACCATCCGCGATGCATGCCGCCTGCTCAAGGTACGCCTTCTCGCCCGTCGCCTCGAAAAGCGCCACCGCCGCCTGAGCCGCGCGGATCATTGAAAGGGTGTTGGCCGGGTATTGACGCGTCCAGGGATCATAAAAGTCGAACGGCTTGGCGGAGCAGGAGATAAACGCTTCAAAGTCGAACCAGCGGCGCGTCGGGACGATTTCGCGCCAAATGTAGCCGTGCGCTTTGCGCGCGGCCGTGAGAAATCGCTCGTCCTTCGTGGCGCCGTAGAGCACAGCCCAGAAGAGCCCCGCCCCTGACGTCTCGGCGTTCACCTCCTTCATCTCGGGGGCCGGCGCCAGATCCGCGCCGAAAAAAGAGGGGACCGCCCCCGTCGGCAGCTGCCGCGCTAAAAGGAATTCCCCCAGGTCCCGGCAGAACGGGAGGATCCGCCCGTCCTGAGGCGTCAGATCCCCGTGGAAGCGGAGAAGCCAATACCCCGTCCAGGTCATGTCGAAGGTTGCGTAGCAGTCCGACGCAGGGCCTTTCCTGTTCCGAAATATCCAGGTGTCCTTCCCATTCTGGTTGACATAGATCGACGGAAACGCCCCCTCGCGGCGGGGAGCGGAAAGGATCAGATTCACGGCCGCCTGGGCGCGCTCCTGGGCGCGCTTGTCGCCGACGCGCCGGCCGTAGAGCATCTCGCCGTAGGCGGTCCGGACCGAGGCGAACCAACTCGCAAACCAGACGTTCGGGTCCTTGATCCAGAAGGTGGCGTACCCGCCGCGCTTCTCGTCCCCTCGCTCCCATTCGTGATAAACCTTCGGGCCAAACAGGTTCCATGCTTCGTTTCGCCAGTCGTCAAAAAGGCACAGATGTCTCATCTCGTCGGTCCCCCGCTGGGCGTCGGCCCCCTCGAGAAACCGCGGATGCCCCCACCGCTCCCAAACGAAACGCACCAGCGCTCGGAACCCCTCCTGCCGGGGAGCGTCGGCCGCCAGAAACGGAAACCAGGCCCAGGTGAACGTCCCCTCCCGCAGGACGGGCGCCTTCTCGGGCGCGTAGACGTACTGCACGTGATGCTCGCGCGAACGCTGATAGGCCAAAAAGCCGTAGCCGGCCCGGTGGCCCCCGTCGGGGCCGACCGCCAGATCGAACCCCAGGGGAGCTTGCTTCAGGAGGTCCGCCGTGATCATGTCGACATCCGCCATCAGGCCGAAGAAATCCTCTTCTTTTTGGAGAATGAGCGCCGGGAACTTGAACGTCCAATGCGGCAGGACGTCGCTTTCGCTCCATTTCAGGTTCTGCGACCAGATAAACTCCGGATCCTTCGGCAGGAAAGCGACCTCATCGGTGAGCCGCGCGAGCTTTACTTCCTTGTTGATCTCCAGGCGATTTTCCACACGCCAGAAGGGGGTGGTGGGAAGAGGCTGGATCCGGCGAAACAGCCTCCCAAAGGGAAGGTCGTAGCGCGAAAAGATCTCCCCGGAACCTTCCGTGCGCGTCTCGACCAAAATGGGCGCGACTTTTTGGACGGCACCGTCGACGACCATCTCGATCTGGTAAGCCCCTTCCGGAGAAGATCGGGCCAAAGCATGCCACGCCCCCGCCGGGCCTGGGCGCGCCTCGAGGACGATCCCGCCTCCTTCCTCCGTCGCCACGCGAACATTCCCCTCGGCCGCGCCAGCGCTCGCGCTGAGGACCAACGCTGAAAAAAACCACTGCCGCATGCGCTCATCCTGCCGGTTTTCAGTTCCAACCGCAACGCCCACGCCGCCAGGATCAATTCATGGATAAGGATTGCGGCGCTTCCTCGGCGTGTGGTAGGACTTCCTCCGTGAAAAGCCTTTGGCTCATTCCGATGGTGATCCTGTCCCTCTCCGGGGCCTGCGCCGCAGAGGTCGCCCCCCCGCCCCGCCCAAACG
>SBBH01000046.1 GCA_005239795.1 Planctomycetales bacterium | reverse complement strand
ATCTGGGTCCGGTGCCCCAACTGGGTCGGCGACATGGTCATGGCGATGCCGTTTTTGTCGGCCCTGCGCCAAAGCGCCCCCCGAGCGGCGATCACGCTGGGGGGGCGCGCTGCTCTGGCTGCGGTCCCGGCGGGGTCTGACGTTTTCGACGCGTTCACGCCGGTGGGCCGAAATCTCCTGGAAACAGTGCGCCAGGTCCACGCCGGGCGATTCGATATGGCAGTCCTCCTGCCGCGCTCGCTTCGAACGGCCGCCGAGGCGTGGCTCGCCCGCGTCCCGGTGCGCGCGGGATTCTCCGACCAGGGGCGGTCGTTTCTCTTGACGCACGCGGTCGCGCCTGTGCGGGAAGGGCACCGGATCCGCCCAGCCTACGGCGTGGACACCTACCTCGCGCTCGCCGAGGCTCTGGGCCTGACGATCCCCTCCCGCGAGATCTGTCTTCGGGAAACCCCCGAAGGAACCCGCCTGGCATCCGCCCTTCTGGAAGAAGGCGGCCGCCCCCTGCCGCGCCCCTGGATTCTCTTTATTCCCGGCGCGGCATTCGGCTCCGCAAAATGCTGGCCACCTCAGTATTTCACGGCGCTGGGGAAAACACTCCTGGCCCGCTACGGGGGAACGATCCTGGCCTTGGGCGGCCCTGGGGAAGAGGAGGATCTGCGCCGGATCGCCGGGGAGATCGGCCGCGGCGCCTTCGCCTACGGGCCCCGTGAGGCGCCGCTTTCCGTCTTGAAATCGCTCATGGCGCGCGCCGATGGCGTCGTTACGAACGACACGGGACCCCGCCATATCGCCGTTGCCTTTGGCACGCCCGGCGTCGTCTTTGCCGGCCCCATGGACCCGCGCTACAGTCAGGGACCGCAGGGGCGCCTGAGAATTCTGCGCGAGGAGGTCCCTTGCAGCCCGTGCGACCTGCCGCAATGTCCCACCGACCACCGGTGCCTCGCGCGGATCACCCCCGAGCGGACGCTCGCGGTCCTGGCGTCATTTTTAGGATGACGAGAACGCCGGCCCGTCTGGGTCTTTGGAAACTCTCGTCGTTCTATTTTTGCCCTCGCGTTTCGAGCGGTAAAGAGCCTGATCCGCAGCTTGGATCAGGGCCTCGGGAACTTGGATCGCCGGATCGACGCCGGCGATGCCGATCGACACCGTCACGCGCAAAGGCTTGTCGGGATCAGCCAGGTTCGCGAACGACGAGGCCTCGATAAGAGTGCGCAATCCCTCGACTTTTCCGAAAGCGCTCTCCAGCGGTGTTTCCGGAAGGATCAAAGAGAATTCTTCGCCGCCATAGCGAAAGACGAAATCGGTCGAACGGGTCCAGGAGCTCAGGATCTTGGCGACCTCCCGCAGGACCACGTCCCCTTGGGGATGCCCATAGGTGTCGTTGATCTTCTTAAAATCGTCGATGTCGATCATAGCCATGGACAATTCGCGCTTATAGCGGACAGCCCGGCGCATTTCAGCCACGAGCTTCTCGTCGAAATGTCGGCGGTTGAAAACGTGTGTCAGCGGGTCGACCACCGTCTGAGCCTTAATCTTCTCATAAAGAGATAAGTTATCGATCATGAGCGCCACGAGCCCCGCCAGGGTCATGACGATGTTGTCCTGCCAGATGCGGGCCTTCTCCTCGGCGCGCCCAGAGAGAAGCAAAAGCCCCACCGTCTCGTCGCGCACGCGCAGGGGAATAACCTGGGCGTTGGAGACCGTCTCGGGCCTGGCCTCGCCCCGCACGATCTTGGCCAGGCGGTGATTCTTGCGCAAATCGATCACCTTCTTTTTCTTTGTGAGGTCGTCCGAGGCCGCGAGCTTTCGAAGCCATCGGCCATCGACGTGGTAGAATCGGGCGATTCCATAGTTGAGGCCGCCTCGATCGCACAGGATCTCCACGACAGCCTGCGCCATTTCGTCCAGGGTCCGACACTTCAGAATATTGCGGGTGGATTCGTACGCGGCGCGGATCTTTTCCGTGAGCTGGTAGATGCGAACGTTCGCCTGGTAAGCCCCCAGCGTCTGGTGGCGTTGGAGGTCGACCTGCTCCCGCAAGCGCTTCTCGACTTTTTTCTGCTCTGTCACCTCGCGGGCGACTCCGAGCGCCAAATCGCGGCCGACATGGACCACGCGCTGCACACTCACCTCCATCTGGATTCGCCGACCGGTTCGGGTCACCGCCATGAAAACGTACCGATCGGTGACACTAGCGCCTTTTGTCCGGCGCTCCTGGATGGCCGCGCGGTCCTCGGGGGCAACAAGACGATCCCCTGTGATCCTATAGAGGCGGAGCTCCGCCAGGGTGTAGCCGATCAAGTTCTCGAAGGCGCGGTTGACATACAGGAACTCCTGCGTCTTGACATCCTGGATGTACTGAACGTCGAGGCTGTTTTCGATCAAGAGTTTCCGGAAGTCCTCGCCGGGAAGCTCCGCGGCGGCCCCATCTTCCCGCGGCGCACGCGGCGGCGGCGCCCACTCGATAGGCCCGCCGTCCACTTCCGTCGCCACCGGCACAAACAAGATATGCCCCTTGAGCCCGCTCGCGGAAGAAAACACCAGATCCACGACCCCCGAGACCTTGCGATCCTCGATCCGATGCCCTCCGAGAAGCGCGTGGGGATTGGTCCCAAAACCGACCTCGGTGACCTGGCCGTCCGCGGCCGCCAAAGAGGCCAGGGACACGGCCGGCAACGACGGCTCGATCCGAGCCAGGCGTCCCTCCCGCAGGTAGACCGTGAACGGCCCCGAGGCATGCGCCCCATTCGCAAATGCCTCGTAAACGGCGATGCTTCCGTCGACCGAGGAGGAAACTGGTGTGACACGAACCTGCCCCGCCGGCAGATCTCCGAAAGCCCCTTTCATGCGGTAGAGTCCCGTCTCGATCGCAGGCACGGGATCCCGCGCCTGAAACACGAGTTCAGTGCCGGGTCCTGCCAGGCGGAACGACCGCCCCCCCCGCAAAAGGTCGGCAAAAGCCCTCGCCTTATGTGCAACCGCCTCGGGATCGTCCGAGAGGAGGCGCTCCAGCATCTCCCAGCTCACCCCGGCGAGGTTCGCCCCCCGTGCCTTTCTGCCTAGAGCCGGAGCAAGCGCTTCAAGCACCATGGGGGCGGACGTCAGAACCAGGATCACGTCGGCGTGGCTCAACCCCTCTCCTTCGCTGGCGGGCAAGGCAATCATTCCATTTCCGGAAGGTCCGGGCGCCTCCAAGAACGACCCCTTGGCGCCAAGAGCCGCAATCTCCTCGGAAAACTGCGTTGCCAGAGGGCGCATCGACTCATCGCAGATCAAAACCACGCGCTCTTCGGGCGCTAGGCCCAAGCAACCCTGCAGGATCCTGCGGATTGCGCTCATGGCGCCCCCTCGTACCCGCGGGGGTGCTCGGTGTGCCACTTCCATGCACTGATGACGATTTCTTCGAGATTCCGCCAGGCCTGCCAATCCAGATCGCGCCGGGCTCTCGCGAACGACGCTACGAGCCGGGGCGGATCACCCAGACGCCTGGGCGCCGTCTTCAAACGCACGCGCCGACCGGTGACGCGCTCGGCGGTCCGGATCACCTCGCCGACGGTCGCGCCCTGCCCCGTCCCCAGATT
>SBBH01000231.1 GCA_005239795.1 Planctomycetales bacterium | reverse complement strand
GTGGGAGGTGGACTGCGGCGCCGTGCCCAATTTGACGGCGATCGTCCGGGGGGTTCCGGCGCGGACGATCCCCAGCTGCACGGTGTGCCCTACCAAATGGGGCCAGATCGCGTTCATGAGATCCGCCAGTTCTCGCACTGGACGGTCGTTTACCTTGATGACGATGTCGTCGAGCTTCAGGCCTGCCGCGTCGGCGGGCGATCCCGGCGCGATCTTCGACAGGTTGACCCCCTGGCGGCCGGGTTCGTCTGAGGCGTCCATGATTCCTGTCCAGCCGTGTTGGATCTTTTTTCCTTGCTTGAGATTCTCAAGGCAGATCTTGATCTGGTTGATCGGGATGGCATAGCCGATGCCGGAGTTCACACGCCCGCGGCGGACCTCGATCTTTCCGTTGATTCCCACGAGGCGCCCCGCCATGTCGAAGAGCGGCCCGCCGGAATTTCCCGGATTGATCGCAGCGTCGTGCTGGATGCAGTTGCCATAGACGGTGCCCCCCTGCGCATTGTAGCGGTGGAGGCCCCCCACGACGCCGAGCGTCACGGACGGTTCGTAGGTCGTTTGGGCCGTCTTGAAGGGATTTCCCATGGCGAGCACCCAATGCCCGGCTTCGAGGAGATCGGAGTTGCCGAACTCAGCGCATGGCAGCGGCAGATCTTGAGGAAGGACATCGAGCTTGAGGAGACAGAGATCTCCTTGCGGGTCGGTGCCGATCAGGCGGGCTGAGTACTTGCGGCCGCCGGGAACACCCACCTCGCAGGGGGAACGCTGGCCGGCCACATGGAAGTTGGTCAGGACCAGGCCGTCAGGGGAGATGATCACGCCCGAGCCCCCCTCGGCGACTGCCACTGTCGTGGGAGCCGCTTTGCGCACGATAGCTTCCAGTTCCGATTCGATCCGGCGGCCCAGGGAAAGGGCCCCCACCGTCTGCTCCGCAAGGGTGCTTGAGCTTGCCCAGAGGGAAAAAGCAAGCGAGGCGAAAGGCCAAAGCCGAGTCATCTTCATTCCGGATATCGAACCGCCGGGGGATGTTTCGGTTCGCACTCGGGAGTTCATTTTCCTGAAGGGTGGGCGGCCGCCAGGCGCAGTTGGATGGCATTGTTCAGGAGGTGCGCCTTGTGCGCGGGGTCGTCGTCGTGGATCCCCCGCAGGTTCAGATGGAGGTGGCTCCCCTTGGGGATGCGCCGGGCCGCGAGCACCGGATCCTGCGTCTGGAATCGGCCCGGCTCCAGGATCCCGAGCGCCCCGGCGGGCGTGCGCACCCAGCCCAGGGCCTCATAGCCGACGATTCGGCCGTCGCGGTGGATCGCCTGGCTCGCCGCGCACGGCCATTTCAAGAAGAGACTCTGGTCGGCGGTCGAGAAGACCCGGATCGTCCCCCGGGCCTTCCCCGCGAACTGCACATGTTCGTACTCGAGTTCCACGATCAAGCGGAAACGCCTGCGCCCTTCGCGCAGAAGGTAGAGGACTTTTTGGAGATTTTTTCCGCCCACGACATATCCTCCCGCCGCTAAAGGGTAGACGTGCGTCGCCGCGGGGAGCGTGACGATCTGGTTTTCCCGCGCGAGGCGGATGCGTCCGCCGATATCGAGTCCCCCATGCCGGGGTCGCAATGTCGAGAGGGCCAGATCGTCCCGCCCGAAGAAGAGCGAGGCGTTCCCGTCGAGGCGGAACGGGTTCCGGATCTGCGACACGAAGTGGGAGACGAGGCGCGCATGTTCCTCGGGGAAGGTGGCCGGCAGGGCGTTGGCCCACCCTGTCGGGGTCCAGCGTTCGAATCCCACGCGCTCTGGGTCGGCGACCCAGTCCGGGATCCCCCGGGACGAGGCGGCCGTCCGAGGGCGGGTTTTCCCTCCCAGGACGCCTCGCTCTGCCGTGGAGAGAAGAGGAGGCCCCACGCCTGCAGACTACCTTACCGGCGGCGCGCCCGTCGACCGATTTTGGATCGTGTCTTAGGATTCGCGCAAAAATAGTTTCTGTTGTTGTCCGTTCTATCTGTTTTCTTCCCAACCTCTTTATTTTTTCGAGAATCCTATATAAGGCGCCGTGCGCAAAGGAGTTGGATGAGAAAAGTTCTCGCCAAAGATCTCCCGGATATTCGTTCATGCCCTCTGAACCCTCCTATCAAATACAGAAGCTATTTACGCACGGCGCCTTACAATCGCGGCATCAATGGGAACCGTGGAATGCCGCGCGGCGCTTGCGACGCAGGAAGACCCCCAGGAGGCGCAGGATGCGCTGGCCCAGGGCTTAGGCGTGGGGCCGTGGGACCTTCTTTTTGTCGCGGCGACTCCCGAGTATGGGCCGGCCTGGGAGGAGTTCATGGCAGGTCTTCACGCGCGTTTTGCACCTGGCCACCTGATCGGGTGCTCGGCCGCCGGCGTCATCGGCCCCCAGGCCGAGCGCGAGGAGGGGCCGGCGGTCGCCGCGTGGGGCGCTCGGCTTCCGGGGGCGAAGATCCAGTCGTTCTTTTTGGACGAGGCGGATCTGGAAGCGTGCAGCAGCCCCGACGAACTGGGCGCGCGGCTGGGCGTTTCCGCCCAGACCGAAAAACCCGCCTTCCTGCTGATTCCTGACCCTTACACCTTTGACGCCGACCGGTTCCTGACGGCGCTTGACGGAGCCTACCCCGGAGCCTGCGCCGCGGGGGGGATGGCGAGCGCCGCCCACGGCCCAGGTCAGAGCCGTCTCTTCTCGGGAGAACAGGTGTTTTCGGAGGGGGCCGTGGGGCTCGCGATTACGGGAGGAGTCGCGGCGCGCCCGGTCGTCTCGCAAGGGTGCCGCCCCGTGGGGAAGCCCTTCGTCGTGACGCGCTCCCGGCAGAACGTGATCGACGAGCTGGGGGGGAAGCCGGCCCTGGCGGCACTGCAGGAGACGTTCGACACCGCGAGCGACGCCGACAAGGCGCTCATGCGGCGCGGCCTTCATATCGGCCGCGTCGTCGACGAGACGCTGCGCTCCTTCAAGCCGGGGGATTTCCTGGTCCGCAATCTCATGGGGGTCACGGAAGAGAGCGGGATCGCCGTCGGCGAGCCGATCCGCCCCGGGCGGACCGTCCAGTTCCATGTGCGCGACGCCAAGACCGCCAGCGACGAGATCAAGACCCTCGTGGCCGCCGAGATGCAGAGTGCCGGCCGAAAGCCCGCGGGGGGGCTCCTCTTCAACTGCAACGGGCGCGGGCAGCGCCTCTTCGGCGTCCCTGACCACGACATCGGCGTGATCGCAGGCGCGGCCGGATGCCCCGTGGCGGGATTCTTCGCCGCCGGCGAGATCGGGCCCGTGGGAAACCGCACCTTCGTGCACGGGTTCACGAGCAGCATGATGTTCTTTTACAACGCGTAAGTTCGCGGTCGAAACCCTCAGCGCATAAGTGGACAAGGTCCGCATCTGGAAAAAATCTTCAAAGGGGAGTTGACTTAAACATAAATTGATATATATCATTATATCAATGATCCTCTGGTCGATCCACCCCGGGGACGGGCGGCCGATCTACCGCCAGATCGTGGAGCAGGCGAAGGGGGCGATTGCCGCCGGCCGTCTGCGGCCGGGCGACCAGCTTCCCACGCACCGGGAGCTGGCCCGCGAGCTCGTGATCGCCCCGCTCACCGTGAAGAAGGCGTATGACCTGCTCCAATCCGAGGGATGGATCGAGATGTCGCAGGGGCGGGGGACCTTCGTGAGACAGCGCTCGGGATCCCCGGCGGCGGGATCGGCGGCGCGTGAGGAACTGGGCGCCCGGCTTGACGCGCTCGTGCGTCAGGCCCGGTTGATGGGGCTCGGGTCCGAGGAGACCCGAAAACTTCTCGGAAAACATTGGAAATAGAAATAGGAGACACAGCGATGGATGACTTTGTGGCTTCTCTTGACAACGTGTCGAAATCGTACGGCAAGATCGAGGCGCTTAAAAGTTTGACGTTCCGGCTCTCTCCGGGCGTCTGCTACGGCCTGGTGGGGAGGAACGGCGCCGGCAAATCCACGCTCCTCAAGCTTCTGATGGGGATGTTGCGCCCCACATGGGGGACCGTTCAACTTTTTGGGGGCGACCCGATCGAGGAGGCGGAGCGTGTCAAACTCCATGTCGGCTATTTGGCCGAGGATCAGGTCTTTCCGAAGGGACTTCGGCCGGTGACCTGTTCCGGTTCTTTGCCGAGTGCTACCCCACCTGGGACGAATCTTTCGCCCAGTCGATCACGGACCGCTTCAAAATCCCGGTCGGCCGCCGGCTTTCCGAGCTTTCGAAGGGGGAGCAGAGGTAGGCGGGGCTCGTCTGCGCCGTCGCGCACAGGCCGAAACTCCTGATCCTGGACGAGCCGGGCGGGGGGCTGGACCCGGTGGTCCGCCGCGAGTTCCTGGAGGCGGTGATCGAGCTTTTAGAAACTATCCCAAAACTCCTGATCTGCAGGCGCGCCGATACCACAGCAGGGCGCAAGCCAGCTGGATGAGGCCGCGGTAGTTCTCCGGGTACTTG
>SBBH01000206.1 GCA_005239795.1 Planctomycetales bacterium | reverse complement strand
TTCCTTGCTCTGCTCCGTCAGGTGGTCGATCACCCCTCTTTTGTCGGAGCATCTCGTCAGATCGCTTCAGCGATTTTTACAGCCGGCTAAAGGATTACCTTTCGTTTGATACTTACGCCGCGTACACGAGGCGTTGAAGTTCCGCGATCGCGGCCCGCAGGCGGTCCGGCCCGCCAAATGCTTTTGCGATTTCAATGGGGGATCCCCGCTCGGAAATCGGCGGGATCTCGAGGACGCGCAGGTCGTCGAGTTCCTGCACGCCGTGCTGGGCGTATTTCTCCAGAAGATCATTCAGGACGAGCCGGGCCTTCTCGGTGAACTGATCGAAAAACGGCTTGCCCTCCTTGCGGACCCGATCGGCCCGATCGCGCCGCGTCCGGAGCGGCCCACGCCAGACCACGTGGAGCAGGAGATCTAGAGGATCCGCTTCGGGTTGCTTGGTCGCCTCGGCGAGCGCCTCCACGGTAATCCCACGACCCGCCAGCGCCGCCAGCACAGCGGTCCGGCTCTCGGGCTCTGTCCATCCCTTGCGGAGGCTGGCGGCGTCCGGGTAGAGCGTGCGCACCTGCTCGGCGGTGTAGTCGGTGTATTTGACCGCCTTGATCTTCTTGCCGCTGGCGTCCAGCTCGTAGACCGTCTCGGCCGCGATCCCGACTGATACCCCGTCGACGTAGAGCTTTTGAAGCTTCTCCCTTTCATCGTCCTCCTCGGGCGCCGGTCGCTCCTCGACTTCATAAGGGGACAGCGCGTCTCTCGCTCCCACCACCTTGGGGCGTGGGATCGGGTCGCCGTTCTCATCAATCTCCTCTTCCGTCAGCCGGTCCGGCACGCCGTCGAACTCGGGATCCGCGAAGAGGCGCGTGGCCCCGGTGTAGTCGATGATGTTGAACCAGTATTTTTCCTTGTCGGGATAGAGTCGCGTGCCGCGCCCGACGATCTGCTTGAACTCCACCATGGATTGGATCGGCTTGAAGAGGACGATGTTCTTACAGGTGGGGACGTCCACGCCGGTCGTGAGGAGCTGGGACGTGGTAACGATGACGGGAGTCGTCTTCTCCGGATCCTGAAAGTCGTCGAGGTGCTTGCGGCCGACGTCCCCCTCGTCCGCCACGACCCGCGACACGTAGTGCGGATGGTCCTTCGCCAGGTCGCTGTTGTCATTGTGGAGGGCCAGACGCACCTGCTCGGCATGCTCCTGGTCGACGCAGAAGACGATGGTCTTGGCGAAACGATCCGTGTTTTTGAGGAATCCGGTCAGGTGATGGGCCACCGCCTCCGTGCGGCTGAGCATAGAGACAGTCCGCTCGAAGTCCCCCGTGGTATAGAGGCTGTCGGGGATGAGCCGCCCGAACTTGTCCATCTGCCCCTTTGTGGGCCGCCAGCCGGTGGCGTCGACGTTAGGGACGACCCGATGCACGCGGAAGGGAGCGAGGAAGCCGTCGTCCACGCCGTTGGCGAGACTGTAGGTGTAGACGGGGTTCCCGAAGTAGTTGTAGGTGTCCGCGTTGTCCGAGCGCTTCGGGGTGGCGGTCAGACCGACCTGGGTGGCGGGCTCGAAATAGTCCAGGATCTTGCGCCAGTTTGACTCGTCCCCGGCGCTCCCGCGGTGACACTCATCCACGATGATGAGATCGAAGTAGTCGCGGGGGTATTCCTTGTAGAGCCCGGGCTTGGCGGCGTCCTCGGCGATGGACTGGTAAAGCGCGAAATAGATCTCCCGTCCCTTCTTCGCCTCCCCCTGGATGCGCCAGACGGCATCATTGAAGATCGAAAACTCGCGTGTGAGGGGTTGCTGAACGAGGATCGTGCGGTCAGCGAGGTACAGGATCCGTTTCTTCCGCCCAGTCTTCCAAAGCTTCCAGACGATCTGGACGGCCGTGAATGTCTTCCCGGTGCCGGTGGCCATCGTCAGGAGGATGCGCTTGCGACCCTGGAGGGCCGCGTGGACGGTCCTGTCGATTGCGATCTGTTGAAAGTAGCGGGGCGTCCTGATCGAGCCGTCCGGGTTGCGTAGCTCCCGGTTGAACGGAAAGAGGAGGTCCTCCCCGTCCCGCTCGTCCTTCAGCTTGAGATCGATCCGCAGACGTCCCCAGAGGTCCGCCGGCGAGGGGAAGGCGGCGAGCTCCTTTTGTTTGCCGGTGATGAAATCGTGTTCCAGGATCCCACGGCCGTTCGTTGAGTAGGCGAACTTGAGCCCCAGGATCTCGGCGTACTCCATCGCCTGCTGGATCCCGTCGCCGGGCTTCTTGAACTCCCCCTTGGCCTCTACCACTGCGATGGGGAAATCGGGTTTGCACTTGAGCAGGTAGTCGACCTTCTTGCCCGGCTTGCGGGTGTGCTTCCTGCCGGTCGGGATGATCCGGCCGTCGGTGAAGTACTTTTGCTCGTTGATCAGCTCATCTGTCCAGCCGGCCGCGTAGAGCTTGGGCAGGACATGTTTTCTGCACGTGTCGGCTTCGGTGTCGGCCATGGATTCTCGGTGCGCGCCAGAGAGCGGGCTCCGCCCGAAAAGTATATCGGAGCATTCCCCCCAGCGCCCCAGCTATGGCGGTGTCATGTCCCCGAGCCATGCCCTTCCCGGCCTTTTTCTGGTGGGAGGGAAAACCTATGCAAAACGAGACGGAGACGGCGCCCGAGGGGGCATGCGCAGTGCAATCGCTCTGGTCGGTGCCGGAGGTCGCCCGGTACCTGAAGCGGTCCCAACGGTGGGTCTGGAGCCAGCTCGGCCGGCAGGCGAGCGAGGCGGGAAGCATCCCGCACCGGCGGATCGGGAAGGCGCCACGGTTCTTTCCGGAGGAGATCCGGCGTTGGGTCGACGCGGGGTGCCCCCCAGTGGCCCAGCTCCAGACCTGGCGGGGGCGCCAATAAGCGCTTGATCCCGGGGGCCCGTCGAGCCCTCATGGCCAGCCATGGGTCGGATCTACAAGCCCCGGTATTCGATGACGCTGGCGGACGGCCAGCGGGTGACCCGGACCGTCAAGTGGTGGCACATCGAGTACTCGGACGCATCAGGGTGCACCAAGCGCAGAAAGGCGGCCCCCACGAAGGTGCTCGCGCGCGAGATCCTCGCCCGGGCGGAAGCGGAGGTCGCCAAACACAGGGCGGGGCTCCCGGCCCAGGATGCGGCCGAGATGCTCCTCTCTGACCTGCGGGACCGATACCTGACCTCACAACATAGTCGGGTTTCCCCCGACCATCTTTCCGGCCTCAAGACCCGGATCGAGAGAGTGCTGGCAGAGACCCGCGCGCTCAAGGTCCGCGACCTCACGCCGGAGCGGATGGAAGGATTTCTGAACGCCTTTGCCGACCGGAAGCGCGCCCCTGCTGCACGGACGGTCAACACCTACCTGATCGCGGCCAAGGCGATGTTCAACTAGGCGGTCTCCATGCGGTTCCTTCCGTACAACCCGCTGGCCTGCCTGAAGGCGCGATCCGAGCGGGTCAAGAAGCGGCGCCGGCGGGCCCTGACGGCCGACGAGGTGGAACGGCTCCTCGCCGCGGCTCCCCTGGCTCCACTACGCCGTCTCGAGGCGGCCTACCGAGGTGGCAGAAAGTCCAAGAAGCGTCAGGGGGAGATCGGCCCTGAGGCCCGGGCGGAGGCCCTGGAACGGGGCAGACGTAACGCGCTGACCTGGCGGATCCTCGTTGCGACGGGGCTACGGCTCGGGGAACTCCGTGCGCTCCGGTGGGCCGATGTGGACCTCGCCTCGGGAAACCTGACCGTGCGCGCCGAGACGGCCAAGAACGGCCGGGAGTCGGTCCTGCCGATGAGCCCCTCCCTGGTCGTGGCGCTCATGGAGCATGGGCGACGATGCGGTGCGAACCCGGAGGACCCGGTGATCGATGTCCCCCAGAACCCCTGCACGATCCTTCAGGATGACCTGCGACAAGCGGGCATCGACCCCGTGGATGCCTCGGGGCGCGTCGTCGACGTACACGCCCTCCGGCACACCTTCGGGACTCTGCTCGTCGCTTCGGGAGCGGATCTCAAGACCGTCCAGAGCCTGATGCGCCACGCAAGCCCGGTGCTGACGTTCGGGTTCTATATCCACCACGACACCCAGCGGATGCGCGACGCGGTAGGACGGCTCCCAGGCCTGCCGGTTGGAGGTTCGGCATCCGTTCCAGTTTCAGCGGCCTCGTAACTTTCTGTCTGGAGAAAAGGCTTTCTCTCCCGACAACTCAAGATCTCGCTCGAAAGCCTTGAACGCCTCAGACTCAATAATCCGGTCAGGGAATTTTTTGGTAAGAGAGTCGATTTTTTCGGCTTGTTGTGGAGAAATTCCGTCCATCAATTGCTTCACACGATCCGACCGCTGATTCAAATACTCGTATATCCCAGGAGGCACCCGTAATCGGCGGTTCTCGATCCGTCCCTTACGTAAATGGAGCTTCGTTCCAGACCATTCTTTGGGGGTTGGCTCATACAGGATTCCGAAGATGACGATTTTCCCCAACTTCGCATACGTCATAGCGATAGCGCGTCGCGAGCAGGAGAGGACGTCCATGTCGTTCACGCGCAAGAGGTATCGATTCATATACGGCGATAAACCATCTGTTGAGCCAGATTCGATCAACCCCATGACCAGCAAGTGCTGCTCGTGCTCTCCTGGATGCTCGGCCTTGCCCAAAAGAAACTTTC
>SBBH01000256.1 GCA_005239795.1 Planctomycetales bacterium | reverse complement strand
TCCAGGTTCCGAACAGTTTCATGCATCCTCCCATGCATCCTCCCTTGTTAGTCTTTCCATGGATCACGCGCCAGGTTTCGCCCTGGCCTCCCCAAGCCCAGCAGTATACAGCGCCTTGTCGAGGGGAAAAGGGAGGTGTTCCAAAAATCAAACTTTTGTTTGCATGTCTTCCGCTTCAAGATATCTTTGGAGTGGAGGGATGTGTGAGTGTGACCAAGGGGCGCGGGACCGCCGAGAACCCGCCGAATCGCTTTGAGCCGATCGTCTACGAGCCCGACCCGGAGGCCGACCCGGGGGAATCCTCGGGCCCCAAAACACAGTACTTCCGCGATGCCGCCAAGACGATCCTTTCCACGAACGACAGTCCCGATGTCGGTTTTTCCGCGAGCGTCAACCCCTATCGCGGGTGCGAGCACGGATGCGTCTATTGCTACGCCCGCCCGACGCACGAATATTTTGGGCTTTCGTCCGGTATCGATTTTGAATCTAAAATCTTCGTCAAGGAGGAGGCCCCGCGGCTTTTGCGCGAGGCCCTCGCCTCGCCCCGCTGGACGCCCCAGCCGGTGGCGATGAGCGGGATCACCGATTGCTATCAGCCGATCGAACGCAAGCTCCAGATCACGCGGGGATGTCTGGAAGTCCTGGCGGAATTCCGAAACCCCGTCGGGATCGTGACCAAGAACCATCTCGTGACGCGCGACGTGGACCTTTTGGGGGAGCTCGCCCGTTTCCAAGCGGCCGCCGTCTTTGTGACGGTGACAACCTTGGACGCCGAGTTGGCGGCGAAGCTGGAGCCGCGTGCGAGCGTCCCGGCCCGACGCCTCGCGGCGATCGAAGCCCTCGCGCGCGCCGGCGTCCCCGTCGGCGTCATGGCGGCGCCTGTGATCCCGGGGCTCACGGATATCGAGATTCCGTCGATTCTGGCCGCTGCGCGCGCGCACGGCGCACAGTTCACCGGGCATACTCTTCTGAGGCTTCCCTACGCGGTGTCGGGCCTTTTTACGGCGTGGATGGAGCGACATGTCCCCCTAAAAAAAGACAAGGTGCTCTCGCGCATCCGCGCGGTCCGCGGCGGCGCCTTGAACGACCCGCGCTTCGGAAGCCGCATGCGGGGGGAGGGGATTTTCGCCGAGCAGATCCACGCTCTTTTTGCCGTCTCGGCCCGGAAGGTGGGATTGAATGGAAGCGGTCCGGCGCTCTCGGCCGCCGCCTTTCGCCGTCCCGGGCCGGTCCAGCTGTCGCTCTTTGAGTAAGGGTTGTCGCCAAGATCGTGGAGGCGACAATATCCTTATGGAAAGCGCCGCCGCCGCGGCTCCTTCCTGGCAGCATTTTTCCCACGCGGCCGACATCGGCGTGCAGGGAAGGGGCCGATCCCTGGCCGAAGCGTTTGCAATGGCCGCCACGGCTCTCGTTGCCGCCATCACGGACCCGGCCGCGGTGATTTCGCGCCAGAGCGTTTCGGTCGTTTGCGCGGCGCCGGATCGGGAGATGCTTCTCGTGGACTGGCTGAACGCCGTCATTTACGAAATGGAGATGCGCCAGATGCTCTTCTCCCATTTTGATGTCGCGATCGAGGGCACGCGGCTGTCGGCGACCCTGGGCGGAGAGCCCCTCGACCCGGAGCGCCACCAGCCAGCCGTGGGTCCCAAGGGGGCGACGCTGACGGCCTTGAAGGTGGCCGAAGAGGGCGGCCTTTGGGTCGCCCAATGCGTCGTGGACGTGTGAGGAGGTCTCGATGGATCTCTCGCCCTTTGAACGCGTCGGCGACACGGTTTGGCGGATCCCGCCCGTCGGAGCGATGCGCGTTCCCGCGGTTCTCTACGCGACGGAAGGGCTCATGCGCGACATGGATGATAAGGTGTTCGAGCAGATCACGAATGTCGCCTCGCTTCCCGGCATCGTGAAAGCAGCCTATGCGATGCCGGACGCCCATTGGGGATACGGTTTTCCGATCGGCGGGGTGGCCGCCTTCGACCCCGACGAAGAAGGCGTCATCTCGGCTGGCGGCGTGGGATTCGACATCTCCTGCGGCGTTCGGCTTCTCCTGACCGGGCTCACGCGTGCGGCCCTCGAGCCCTTGCCCGTCAAAGAACGGCTGGCCGACGCGCTGTTCGCGGGGATCCCGGCCGGTGTCGGAAGCCAGAGCGCTATCCGCCTTTCCGCGAAGGAGATGGATGCGATGCTCACGGGCGGCGCCGCCTGGGCCGTCGCGCGCAGCTGGGGGGAGCCGGCGGATCTGGCGCGTATCGAAGAGGGCGGTCGCATGGGAGGGGCGGATCCCGCCGCCGTCTCCAGCCGCGCCAAGGAGCGCCAGAGAGGGCAGATGGGAACCCTCGGCTCCGGGAACCACTACCTGGAAGTCCAGGAGGTGGTCGAACTTTTCGACGATTCCCTGGGGCGGGCTTTCGGGCTTGCGGTGGGCGACATCGTCGTCAGCATCCACTGCGGCTCGCGGGGCCTGGGACACCAGATCGGGACCGAATTCTTGCGTGCGATGGCGCTCGAGGCGCCCGCGCACGGCATCCGCCTTCCGGACCGCGAGCTGGCCTGCGCTCCGCTGGCCTCCCCGCTGGGGCAAAGGTATCTCGCAGCGATGCGTTCGGCGATGAACTGCGCCATGGCCAACCGGCAGATTCTGACTCATTTCCTGCGGCAGGTCTTCCGCGACATCCTGCCCGAGGCCAGGATCGACCTTCTCTACGATGTTTCGCACAACACCTGCAAGGAGGAGCGCCACGACGTCGACGGGAAATCCCGGCGCCTTTTCGTGCACCGCAAGGGGGCGACGCGCGCTTTTTCTCCCGGGCATCCCGATCTTCCCGAGGCGTTCCGCGCCGTCGGCCAGCCGGTCCTCATCGGGGGGAGCATGGGGACGTTCTCCTATATTCTGGCCGGTACGTTCGGCTCCGAGGTGAAATCGTTCAGCTCCGCCTGCCACGGGGCCGGCCGCGCCATGAGCCGTTCCCAGGCCGCCAAGCGCTGGCGCGGCCAGGACGTCGTCCGGGGCCTCGCCGCGCGGGGAATTCTGGTGCGCAGCGCCTCCTTTCGCGGCGTGGCCGAAGAGGCACCCAAGGCTTACAAGGAAGTCGGCGCCGTCGTCGACGCGACCTCGGCCGCGGGCTTGGCGCGCAAGGTCGCCCGGCTTGTCCCCGTCGTCTGCGTCAAGGGATGACGCCGTTCCCGGCTTGCGGAGATGTTCGCCCCGTGCCAGAATGCTTTGGCTCCCATTCAAAAGGAGGTGGATATGGTCGCCGAACGGCTCACGCCCAAGCAGAAGAAAGATCTGCCGATCCAGATCGTTCTTCGGGGGATCCCCGCCACGCCAGCCATTGAAAGTCGCATCCGGACCAAAGCCGAAAAACTCTTCTCGCATTTTTGGGGAATTACCTCTTGTCGGGTGATCGCAGAGGTTCCGCCGAAGCATCACCGCAAGGGGAGGCAGTACAATGTCCACATTTTGATTTCCGTCCCGGGGGGGGAGCTCGTCGTGAAGCGCGAGCCCAATGAGGATTTCTATCTTGCTCTGCGCGACGCCTTCTTGGCCGCCGAACGGCAGATCAAGAATTTCGCCGACCGGCTGCGAGGCAAGACGAAAACGCACGCCGCTTTGTAATCCGGTCGAAAAACCCGGCGCGCCGCGGGCGGCGGCTTGACTAAGATGGGGCCGCGCCGCCGTGGCCTGATGCGGCGCCGGGACCATGCACAACCTCGCGTTCCTTCAGGATCTCGCCGTCGTGATGATCGTGGCGGGGTTCGTCACGGTCGTCTGCCACCGCCTGAGGCAGCCGGTGGTTCTGGGGTATCTCGCCGCCGGCGTCCTCATCGGTCCGCATACCCCGCCGTATCCCCTGATCGAGGACGAAGGGACGATCCGGACGCTCGCCGATCTTGGGATCGTCTTTTTGATGTTCTCGATCGGCCTCGACTTCAACCTGCGCAAAATCAAGGGGATCGGCCCCACCGTTTTCGTCGCGGGAGCCCTCGAGACCCTCATGATGTTCTGGATCGGCTACGAGACGGGGCGGCTTTTAGGGTGGAGCCCCATGGACCGGATCTTTCTGGGCGCGATGCTGTCGATCTCCTCGACCATGATCGTCGCCCGGACGCTGCGGAGCCTCGGCCGGCTCGACGAGGCGTTCACACAGGTCATCTTCGGGATCATGGTGTTCGAGGACATCCTGGGGGTGCTCGTGATTGCGCTTCTCTCGAGCATTGCGCTCACGGGCCATGCCGAGGCAGCTCCGCTTTTAGGGACCTCTCTTCGCCTGGCGGTGTTCCTGGCGGTCGCCGTGGTCCTGGGGCTTCTGATCGTGCCCTGTCTTCTGCGCTATGTCGCCCGCTTCAAGGATGGAGAGACCCTGCTGGTGGCGGCCCTGGGGCTTTGTTTTGGAGTGTCACTCCTGGCCGTAAAACTCGGCTACAGCCCGGCGTTGGGGGCCTTTATCGTTGGGGCGGTCGTCGCGAGCGCTCGCGAGAGCGGGCGGATTAAGCAGTTGACCGAACCTCTCCGAGACATGTTCAGCGCCGTCTTTTTCGTGGCGATGGGGTTGCTTGTGGATCCGAGGCTCCTGGTGGAGTATGCGGTGCCGATCGGAATTCTCACGGCCGCCGTCGTGATCGGAAAAATCCTCGCCTGCACCCTTGGGACTTTCGTGGCGGGACACGGCTTGAGGACGGCGATCCGCGTGGGGATGAGCCTGGGACAGATCGGCGAATTCTCCTTCGTGATCGCGGCCTTGGGGAGTTCCCTCGGGGTGACCGCCCCTTTTCTCTATCCGATCGCCGCCTGCGTCTCGGCGGTCACGGCGTTCTTCAATCTGCCGCTCGCACGCAACGCCGACCGATTCGCGGCGCTGGTCGAACGGTCGATGCCGGGAAAGATGCGAAGTCACATGGCCCTCTACAGCCAGTGGGCGGGGCGCTTGGTGTTAGCCGGCGCCGACAATGTGGTCGCCTGGCATATCCGTCGGGCGGTCCTGCAGATTTCCCTCAATTTGTGTCTCATCGCCGCGGCGTTTGCCGGGGCGGCGTACCTGGTGCGCCAGGACGCCGATTGGTTTAGGCATGTTCCGGAGGCGCTTGGCGGCCCGCGGGCCCTGCTGTGGTTGGCGACGATGCTGGCGGCCTCTCCCCTTTATGTGGCCACCCTGCGAAAGTTCAATGCCCTGGCCATGCTTTTGGCCGAGATCGCGGTTCCCGCATCTCAAGGGGGCGCGCATACGGGGACGATCCGGGCCCTCATGTCCACCACAATCCTGGCGGCCGGCGTCCTGGGACTCACGATTTTCACAATGATCCTGTCAGCAGCGCTCTTGCCGCCGGCGAAGATCCTCACAGCTCTGGCGCTTATCGTGGGGGGGGCTGCCCTCATCTTTTGGAACGCTTTCGTGAAGGTCTATGCCAAGGCCCAGATCGCCTTGCGGGAGGCGATGGCGCCAGCCTCTCCAAAACAGAAGCCCAAACGTCCCGACCGGATGCTTCCGCGCGAGGCCGAGCTGGCGACCGTCACCCTAAAGCCGGAGAGTGGAGCCGCCGGTAAACTTTTGCGGGAATTGGAATTGCGCGCCAAAACCGGCGCCAACATTGTGGGAATCACACGGGGGGAGACGAGCCTTGTGAATCCCGGTCCCGACGAGGAGCTGGCCCCCGGTGACGTGGTGTTGATCTTGGGGAGCGCTAAGCACTTGGCGGCCGCCCGCGCCTTCTTCGAGGAGAAGCGGGCCGACCCGGAGTGGCCGCCGGACTCCCCTCCGTCGCCCTGATGCGCCGCCGCACGTTTAAAAATCTGGTGGAAGAGGAATTCGCGCGCCTGCCAAAAACCGTCCGCGAACGGATCGAAAATGTAGAGTTGGTCGTCGAACGGCGCGCGGCGCAGCGACATCTCGAGGAGGCGGGGGAGGATCCGGAGGAAGGGGATCTCCTGGGGCTCTACGTGGGAACCCCCTTGGATGCGCGCGCGTCCGGGCCCGGGATCATGCTTCCCGACCGGATCTATCTTTTTCAGGAGGCGATCGAGGAAGAGACGGGAAGCGACCCGGGGGAGATCCGCCGCGTCGTGCGCGAAACGCTCCTCCATGAGATCGCGCATCACTTCGGCTTCAGCGAGGAGGATGTCGAGGCCTGGGAGCGCGAGTAGGAAGAGTAAAGGTCGCGTCTCCCTTCAGGAGTCGGGGCCGCGCTCCAGCGGCGCTAGAACTATGAGCAGGTACCCGCGGTCCCGGTCCGCTGCCGCGGATGGTTATCTGCCACCGGATGGGGCCGAATTCGGCTGCGTTTCTTCCGGAGCGACGCGCGTCCAATCAGCAATGGCAACCACTTTGCCTGACGTATCAGTCTTGATCGGCCGCGGCTGGCCTTCGCATTTGAACACGCTGGCATCGTCCAACTCGCCGACCTCCAACGCGTTATTTGCGATGCACCATCGCTTCTGCTTCGTCTTGTGGAATGTTCGAGCGACTTTACCGTTATAGATTTGCGTAATTTCTGCATCCAGGGCTCCGTCTTGAAAAGCGTTGCCGAGTCCACTGGAGGATCTGTATTACCACTGCGCATCGACTCGTTTTCGTGGGCGACGCTTCAGGGGTTCCCTCTCAATATGTTTTTGTTGGAAATCACGACGAATATGAAACTTGGCTTAAGCAGAATTGCTAATGATCAACCTGGGATCACACCGTCTATCGGTTGCGTGAAAAAACATGGCGGGAGCATAGGCGCCGGGTCTGCGGCCTATATACAAAATGGTGCGGGGAGGGGGAGTTGAACCCCCACGCCTTGTGGGCATAAGAACCTGAATCTTACGCGTCTGCCAGTTCCGCCATCCCCGCGGGAAAACTGAAGGGGGGCCATTGTAAGAAGAGGGGGGGGGATTGCCAAGGCGCTCGCGCGCTGGCCGCGGGATTGACCGCATGCGCGGGCGGCACTAACCTGGAAGGGATCCGTGCTTAGATCTCTTCGCCGATCTGCGGATCGGACGAGACGACCAGACGAAAGGAGAACGCATGGTGATCGGAGTCCTGGCGCTCATGGCCGCCGAACCCACACAAGAATTCAGCATCTTCGGGGCGATGTTGCGTGAATGGTATCTCGTGATGCCGCTGGTGGCCGCGTCGATCGCCATCGTCGTGATTGGTGTGGAGCGGTTCCTTTTTGTCCGGAAGGCCTCCGAGCAGGCGGCGGCCTTGAAGGAGCAGCTCGGCCAGATGAGCGCCGGCGGCGCAAAATCCCAGGATCTCGCCGCCGCCGCCGAACAGGGGTTCTCTAGCGCCATGTATAGGGCGCTTTACGAAGGGTCCTTCCACCCTCAAGTCACCGTAAACGCCATGGAACGCGCCCGCACCGCCGATATCGCCGCCTGCAAGAGGGGGCTCTGGTTCATCGGGTCGATGGGAAATCTCGCTCCTTTCTTCGGTCTTTTCGGCACCGTCATTGGGATCATTCAAGCGTTCATCGACATCGCCAAGACTGGAAGCGGGGGGTTTGCGACCGTCTCGGCCGGGATCTCGACGGCGTTGGTGACCACCGCCGCGGGGATCTTCGTCGGGATCATGGCGGTTTTCGTCTTCAACTACTTGAACGTCCTCATCGGAAAGCTCGGGGCCACCCTTAAGAGCTATGGGGAGGAGGCTTACGAGGCGCGCCTCTTGAAGCTTTCCCAGCAGGCCCGGGCCACGGCTTCTGCCGGGGCCCCGGCGCGCCGCGCCACAGATCTCCCGGCCCACGGGGCGGCGCCGGCGTAAGGAGTCGCTAATCGCCAGTTGCTAGTCGCTAACGACCAGTCGCGAGTCGCTAGAGAAAGGAAAAGATGCGAGGTCCGAAGGGCGAGGGAGACGACGAGGTCGTCAGCGATATCAACATCACACCGCTCTGCGACATTCTGGTGGTGCTTCTCATCATCTTCATGGTGACCGCGCAGGCCACGGTCCTGCAGGGGCCCAAGGTGAGCTCTCCTGCGGACACCCCTCTGAGCCAGCCAATCTCCCAGCCCAAGGTCGAATCGGTCAGCGTCACGATCGACGACACGAACCGCATTTCCGTGAGCGGCCAGATGGTCGACCGAGCGAACCTGGAGGCGCGTTTGCGCGACGAGATCCCCAAGACCACGAAACAGCAGGTGATGATCCGGGCGCACCACGCGCTGACGCTGGAAAGCGTGATGCAGGTAATGGAGGCGGCCGAGCGCGCTGGCGCCAAAGGGATCGGGATCGGGACGCAATTGCGTTAGATCGCCATGGCAATAGAGGGGGCCAAGGAAGGGGATGGCGAGGTCGTGACCGATATCAACATCACGCCGCTCTGCGACATCTTCGTCGTGCTCCTCATCATTTTCATGGTGACGGCCGAGCAGATCGTGCAGACCGGGCCTGTGGTCGATCTTCCAAAGAATTCCGTCGCCTCGCAGCAGCCCAGCCGTGTGGTCGTGACGATCACCGAGGACGGTCGCTACTTCGTCGGGGACGCCCAGGTGCCGATCGACACAGCCCAGAAGGATCCGTACGCGGCCCTGGCCGCGCGCCTGACGGAGGAGATCGCGAAATCGAAGGACGGTTCCGTCATGATTCGGTCCGACAAGCGCAAGTCGATCCGCGAGGTGATGCGCGTCAAGGATCTGGCCGACCGGAGCGGGGCCACGCAGGTCGCTATCGGCACGCGCCTGGAGAACCCGTAGCCGCCATAGTTGGGATGAGGATGAAGTTTTTCGAACTGTTATTTCTCCCTTCCTTCCTGTTGTCGATCCTTTGGGCGCTAGCCTGTGCGGCGCCCGCGGCCGAAGAACCTTCTTCCGCTTTCTTGGAGGAGGATCTTGCCTTCGTCGAGAACACGATCGCCGGGCGCCTCCGGATGCACGATTTCGCCCGCAAGGCGCTTTTAATGTTGGCACGCCGACACCCCGGCGGGGCGCTCCGCGTGACGCTCGCCGAGGCGCGCCTCATGACAATGGAGGCTCTGGAGCCGGAGAGCGCTGCCCGCCGCGAAGCTCTCCTGGCCGACGTCCGCGCGCGCCTCGCGGCCGCCGCGACACCGCCGGCGTCCGCCGCCCCGCCGTCGAGCGTTCCGGCCGAGGCAGCCCTGGCCCTGGCGCGCCTGGACCTGGATGTGGCCGAGGCGCATCGCACCGACGCGGCGTTCGCAAAAGCCGCGCGGATGCTGGAAACGCTGGTCGCGGATCTCGACAAACTTGTCGAGAAGGCCAAGACGGCGCTTGACGCCAAGGTGATCGACGAGGCTGCCTTCCTGGCGCTCGATCAGAGGCTCTACCAACTGCAGGCCGAATCGCGCTACGAATGGGCCAAGGCCCACCTGAGCTGGGGGCGCCTGAGGGATCTTTCCCCCGAGAGGAAGAAAGAAATCCTCGAAAAGGGAGCGGAGGAGTTCGACAACGCGGCGCTTCTCACAGAGGACGAAAACAGGCCGGACGTCGTCTATTATCCCGCGCCGTATCTGGGAAAGGCCGCCTGCGAGCGGGCCTTGGGGGATGTCGCACGCGCGCGCACGACGCTTATGGCATTTTTGGCCAAGAAGATCCAGCACCAAGAGGGGGCGAGGGCGCGCCGGGCGGCCTTGGAGGAGCTGGCGGACATGAGCCTGGCCGCCCAGGATTGGGACGGCGCGCGTAAAACCGCCGCCGAGATCCGGAAGGAAGGGGATGCGGATGGCGCGGCCCTGATGGAGGCGCGCGCCGCCGTCGAGGCCGCTCTGGCGGCGCAGGAGAAGGACCCCCAGTGGAGAAAATCGTTCGAGGCTGGGATCGCGCGCCTGGAGGAGCTGGGCGTCCGGAACGCCTCGGCCTCGCGCGAAGCCGCCGCCTGGGTCTTGCGCTACCGCGCCGCGTCAGGTGCCTCTTCGACAGGGACGCCGAAGGGCGGCCCGGATCTTTTGGCCCAAGCCGACGAGCGGCTCAAGCAATCCCCGCCTGATTACGAGGGAGCGCTCGCCCTCTACCGGCAGATTCTTTTTGGAGCCGAGAAGGCCGGGGCCTGGGATGCCCAGATCCCGCGCGTGTGGGACCGGTGCGGATTCTGCCACTTCAAACTCGGACGTTTTGCCGCCGCCGGCGCCGCCTGGGCCCAAGTTGCTGAACATGGCTCGGTCGACGAGAAGACAGGCGTCGAAGCGGCGGAAAAGGCGAATGCCATCGTCGCCAAATGGTTCGTAGAAGGGCTCGCGGCGCCGCCGGCCCAAGGAGAGGCGCTGGCGGCCCTGCACCAGCGCTCGACCGCGGCCATAAAGGAAAGCGTCACCGGAAAATTCCCCAATCACGAGAAGACGCAGCCGTTTCTCATGGACTTGGCGCGTTTGGCGCGTGAGATGGGGGATCTCCCCCGCGCGCTCGCGGTCTACGCGCGCGTGCGTCCCTCGGTCCCCGTCCTGTACGGGGAGGCGCTCGTCCAGATTGTCGAGCTGCAAAGGGGGATCCTCTCGGGGGTGCTCAAGGCTGCCGGGGGGCGTTTCCCGACAAAGGAGGAAACGGCCCCGCTCGATGAGGCTCATCAGAACTTCGCGCAGTGGCTCGCCGGCCCTAGAGCCGGCGCGCTCGACGTCGCCGCACGCCGGGCGCTCTCGGCCCGCGCAGTGTCGGGTGCCGCCTATTTCCTGGCGCTGGCCGCACCCGACAGGGCGCTCGCGATCCTGGACGATCACGGGAAGAATTTTCCGGACGCCAAGCCCCCGGAGGAATGGGTGCTTTTTAGATGCATCGCGGAGGCCCGCCGGGGGGATCTCCCGCAGGCAAAAAAAATCTGGGCGGCCTTGGGTATTCAGCAGTCGAAAGAAAAAGAACCATCCAAGCCGCTTCTGGCAGGTGCGGCCGTGTTGGGGAGGATCGCCGCGGAGGCGGCGCGCGAAGCGAAGCGCTGCGGCGACGAAGGTGTAGCACGCGAGGCGGCCCTGTGGGGGACGGAACTCCTGACCTTTACGCTGGGGGGCAAAGAGAACCCCAGCCCCCGGGAAATCGAGGAACTCGTCAACCGCTTCGAGTGGCAGGTGGCGAAGACCCAGGAGTATCTCACAGCCATCGGGATCGGCGAGTTGATCCTGGCGAAGGCCGACGCTTGGAAGATTGCCGCCGACACACGCCTGCGGGTCTTGGGAAGGCTTTCCGACGCCTATTGGGGGGTGGAGGATTGGGAACGGGCCCTGGCGGTCTCACAGGAGATCGACGCCGCCTATCGCGCGCGGGAGCAATTCGCCCGGTGGGCTCGCGAGCGGGTCGCTTCTTCGGCGCGCCGACTCGCCGAGAAGGAACCTGATGCGGCGCGCCGGAAATCGTTTTGCGAACAGTGGTATGAAGCATGCCGGTCTTTGCGCGAGGCGACCCCTGTTGGGGAAGCTGTCTGGTGGGATTATTCCTACGAGATGGGGCTGGCGCTCGTGGTCCAGAACGAGCCGGGAGTTCTGCGCGACACCCTGGCCCAGCTTTTTGGCGCCGCTCCCGATCTGGGGGGGAGCGTGTCGCGGCGTCGGTTCGTGGACCTGGCGGTCTGGACGCACCGGCGCGGCTCTGAACAGCAGAAGAAGTTTTCGGAAAGGCTCTTGGGCGATATGTGGGTGCGCGGGGAGTCCTCGCGCGATCCCCTAGCCGCCCGGTTAATCCGGTGATCCGACGGGAGGGCGCATGAGGCGCAGCCTAAGACGAGGAAGGAAAGCGGGTTTGGCGGCGGCCGCAGCGGCCGCGGTGGCAGCGGCGGGGACGCTCCGGGCCGACGTTTTGTGGCTCAGGGCCAAGGATGGTGCAGGGGAGACCAAGTTGTCAGGCGTCACCGTGGTGGAGGATGGCGAGGCGCTTCTCAAGTACACCAAAGGGGTCGTCTCCGACCAGATTCCCGCCGAGCGCGTGATCCGCGTCATCTACGAAAACCTTCCCCCGGAATTCGCCCAAGGAGAGGAGGCCGCGGCGATGGATGGCGCTCAGGCGGCGTCGCTTTTTGTGAAGGCCGCCGAAAAATCGGCGAGGACCCCCGTCAAGGTGATGGCGCTTCTTCGCGCCGGGGAGGCCTTGTTCGACGCGGGGCGCTTTGCCGAGGCGCGGGAGCGCCTCGATAAATGCGTAGCGGCCGGTCCGGGAGCGAGGCTTGCGGCCGCGGCGAATCTCCGGGCCGCGCAGTGCGATTTTTTCGAGAAGCAGTACGACCGCGCACGGGACACCTTGAAGCGGTTGGTTTTGAACCGCGCGACCGAGAACGAGGCGTGGCGTCGGTATTGGCTGGGGCGGGTTCACGCGGCGCAGGGGGATTTTGACGGGGCGCGCGCGCAGTTCGAAGACGCCTCGCGCACCGCCCGGAACGCCTATCCCCGGATTTTCGAACTTGCGGAGGTTCGGTTGGCGTGGCTGACGCATCGGCGCGGCCCCGAGGCCGCGATTCTTGCACTTGCTGCCTGCCGCGCGGGGCTTTCGGATCCCGCGGCGTTGGCGGATTATTTTTCCCTTTTAGCTGGACAGCACTGGGTGTTGTCTCAAAAGGAATCGGACGCCGTCAAGCGTCAGGACGCCCAGGTCCAGGCGGCCTTGAACGCCCTGCGGGTCGTGACGACCTTGGATGTCTTTCCCGAGCCGGCGGCCGCGGCCTACGACATCGCCGCCCAGGCGCTCTTGGCGCTCAAGGACAAGAAGGCGGAGGAGATCCGGACCGAAGGCGCCAAACGTTTCGGCCAGAGCGGATGGATCCAAGCCGTCAAATGAAGACGTGCTTGAGCTCCCTCGCTCCCTTGCTGATTCAAGACATCGCTCTTTTCCTGCTTTTGGGGGCGGCCTACGGGGCCGAGGGGGATTTCCGCGGCTCAGGGGTGCGAGGCGGCGAGTTGACGCTGGCGATCCCTGCCTCCGAGATCCGGACCCTGAACCCTTTGCGCGGGTGGGACGCCTCCACCCGAGCCGTGTTGCGCCTGACGGCCGGGACCTTGACGCGGATCGACGAGGCCACCGGCGAGATTTTGCCGGGGCTGGCGGCTTCCTGGGAGACGGATGAAGCGTGCCGGCGCTGGACCTTCCGGATCCGTCCCGGGGCGAAATGGTCCGACGGGACGCCCGTCACTGCCGGGGACGGTGCCTTCTCGATCCGTGCGGTCACGAGTCCTGTCAACGATTTCCCGGTGGGGGCCGTCTTGGGCCGCGGCGCGCTCGCCGCCTCGCCCGAGGCGCTCGATTCCGCGACGCTCCGGATCACGCTGGTTGCAGCGAACCCCGAGCTTCCAGGGCTCTTAGCCGATCTTCCGATCGTGCCGGAAAAGCGGCTGGCGGAAGCGGCCGCAAACGGCACCCTCGCCACCGCCTGGGGCGTTGAGACGAGGGATCCGGCGACCGCGGTAACAGCGGCGGGGCCCTACCGGATCTTGGAGTACCGCCCCGGAGAGAAGGTCGTCCTGGCCGCCAATCCCCATTACTGGCGGCGGGACGCGAAGGGGCAGCCTCTTCCTTATATCCAGACGGTGACCTTCCTTCTGGCCAGCGACGAGGCGGGCGTCGCCGAGCGCTATGCCTCCAGTCAAGTCGATCTTCTTGAGGATGTCGACGTGGATCTCTGGGCTCTTCTCGAGGGGCGCGGTCCCGTCGCCGGCGAGGCGGTGCGCGCCGCGCGCACCGCTGCAGATTTCCTGGTCGTCAACATCGATGGCGGCAAGGACCCGGCCGGGACCTGGCGCGTCGATCCGGCGCGCGCCGCCTGGCTCAATTCCGCCGGGTTTCGCCGGGTTCTCGCGATGGTGCTCGATCGGAAAGCACTGGCGGCGGCGGTTCCCGAAAAAGCCGCTTCTCCCCTGGCGCGGCTTCCTTGGGGGGGAGATCCGGCGCAGGATCCGCAGGATGCGGACGTAAAGGAGAGCCGGGACGAATCCGTGAGAGTGTTGAAGGAAGCAGGGTGGAAGCGTCAAGCCAAGGGGTGGACCGACCCCCAGGGGAAAAAGGGAGCATTCACGCTTCTCGCGGATACCGGCGCGGTCCACAAGACGCTGGCGGAGGGGATCAAACGCCAATGGGAGGAATTCGGGTTCGAGGTGGCCATCGAGTTCGTTCCCGAGGCTGTGGCGTTTTCGCGCGTCGCCCAGACGAAGGATTTTGAGGTGGCGCTCGTCGCCATCGCCTGGGAGCCGGCGGTCGCTCTTGAGCGCCTGCGCTGTTTTTTGGACCCGCGCGGCTATCCCTTATGGGGGCATCCCGCCTTGGCGGCGGGAGCAGAGCACCCTTTGGAAAAAGATCTCGCCGTCGCCTGGGAGCGGTTCGAGGGGGCTCTCGACCGTCCGGCGCGCGCCGCGGCGGCGGACGACATCCGCACGATCCTGGTCCGGGAGCTCCCGATGATTGCGCTCACCCGGCGCGCAGGATTGGCGCTCATACAGAGGAAGCCGGAAAACCTGCGGCCCGGGTGCGGGCGCCATCTGGCGACCTGGAATCTTGATGAGCTTTCCCTTCCGGAACCCGCCAGGGCTTCTCGTTAACGTTGGGCGGCGCGGGGTATAATGCCGTCAGGACGCTTAATCACCGAAATTTTTTGGCGTCCTTGGCGTTCCAGGCTAGGAAGAGGCGTTCATGGCGACAACATCCCCCGTTGCGGCAGATCCCGCCGAGGACGCCGCGTTCACCTCCATCGAGGAGGAGCGCCTCCAGCGGATCGGCGTGGCGGTTCTGACGGCGCTTGTCCTGCATTTCGGACTTTTTTTCTTTTTGGCTCTTTCGTCCTGGACTGTGGAGGTGAAACCCCCTCCTTTCGAGGAGATCATTGTCCTTAAGAATGAGATCCCTTCCGAAGTGAACCGCGAACCTCCTCCGACGGTCGAGCCCCCCGAAGACGCGATCCCCGACATTGCAGATCTCACGGCCCCCGACGAGGACAAATCGAAGACCGACGCGGGGGGGCCGGTGGTTGATCCGAATTTCGAGATTGCCGACCACTACGAGACTGATGACGCCGCCGCGGGGCACGGCGCCAAGGGGGACCCCAACGCTGATATGTCAAATTTGGCGGCGGCGATTGATAACTTCGGCACAAGTTCGAGCGGCATCCAGGCGGTCCACGGGAGCGGTGCGGGGCACGGCACTGGCGAGCGCTACGGCCAGCGCGGCCCGGGAGGTCAGCGCAACCTGACGCTCAAGTATAAGGGGAGCCGTTCCACGCAGGAAGCGGTCCGGATGTGCCTCAAGTGGCTCGCCAAGCACCAGTCGCCCGACGGCCGGTGGGACAGCGACGGATTCGATGCACAGTGCACACACGGCCGTTGCGGCGGCAAGGGGAGCCGGGATTACGATGTGGGGCTCACAGGGCTGGCCCTTGTCGCCTTCACAGGACATGGCGACACGCACAAGACGGACGGAGAGTTCAAAGAGACGGTCGAGAAGGGGATTAAGTTCCTCCTGCGCGAACAAAAATCGAACGGCTATATCGGCGACGAAAAAATGGAAGAGGGGATGTACAACCATTCCTTGGGCGCCTATGCCCTGGCCGACGCCTACGTCTTGACGCGCGATCCGATCTTGAAGGAGCCGATCGAGAAGGCGGTTGCCTACCTCCTTGCAGCACAGAATCCCGGGAAGGCCTGGCGCTACCAGAACTACAACGCGGGGCGCTCTCCTTCCATGCAAGAGGACGGCAGTCCCGGCTCCGTCAATGACACATCGGTGACGGGGTGGGTGGTGATGGCGCTCCACGCCGCCGAAGAGGGAGGGATCGCGATCCCCCCTGCGGCGTACGCCGGCGCCAACGCCTGGCTCGACGAGGTGATGCAGGAGAAAACCAGGGACGGCCAGTACGGCATCGTGTTCGGCTACGACGCCAAGGGGAAATTCGTCCA
Organism: Planctomycetales bacterium; assembly: GCA_005239795.1. Classification (GTDB taxonomy): domain Bacteria; phylum Planctomycetota; class SBBH01; order SBBH01; family SBBH01; genus SBBH01. The sequence goes on along the minus strand of SBBH01000256.1, from coordinate 1,715 downwards.
CAACAAGCCCTATGTGACGACCGCCGCGGGGGCGTTGATACGCCAGTTCACCGGGGTGATGACGGGGGTCGATGGGGCGGTGACGGTTTTGGCGTCGCACCCGCCGGAGTACGGCCAGAACAAGGCGAATTTTTACGAGTGGTACTACTCGACGCTTGTCCTCTTCCAGTACGGAGGCGAGCCGTGGGAGAAATGGAACGAGGCTCTTAAGAAAGCGGTCTGCCAGAATCTGCGCCATAAGGAGACAGAAACGTGTGTTTTGGGGTCGATGGACCCTGTTGACTACTGGGGAGGTCAGTCCGGCGGGCGCATCTATGCGACAGCCTGCGCCGCGCTCTGCATGGAGATTTACTACCGCTACATCCGCTTGGGAGAGAAGAAGAAATAGGGGCTCTTTTTGCTTTTGACTCGCCTCGCTGCGTCTGCGAGAATCCCCCCCGGTCTATTGGTTGTGGTCGAGGGGGGCGGGAGTATCAGGTATGGAGGCGGACGCATGAAACGAGCCCATCTTTTTTTGTTTTTCGGCGTTTTGTTTTCGGCGTGGGTCGGGGTTGGCACCACCCAGGCCTCTGACGACTTTCCGTTCGAGGGGGAAGTCAAGACCGGCAATCTTCACGTCCGCTCGGGACCCGGCGTGAACTTCACCGTCCTCGGGGATGTCCACAAGGGGGAGCGCTTGACGGTCGTCGAGAAGAAGGGGGACTGGCTCAAGGTCCAGATCCCGGAGACCTGCCGGGTATGGGTTGCCGCCCGGTACGTCGAGTGGAAAGAGGGTGATGTTGAGGGACTCGTCAAGGGAAACGACGTGAATCTCCGCGCCGCCGGAAGTTTCAACGCGGAGAGCCTGGCGAAACTCTCGGCGGGCGACAAGGTCAGGATTTTCAAGCGTGTGGGGGACTGGTTCGAGGCCGCCCCCGTGGGGATCGACGTCTTCGCGTGGGTCTCCGCCAAGTATGTCAGTGATCTGGGGACGTCCGACCCCGACGCGGCGGAGTGGTTGTCGATTCGCAAGCTTTATCAGCAGGAGATGGACAAGGAGATCCGGAGCCGCAACCTCGACGGCGTCCTGGCCCGGAGCGAGTCGCTCGCCACCTCCTGCAGGAATCCCCGCGTCAAGGAACGGGTGGATCTTTTCATTCAGCAGATCCGTGAGGAAGCGGAATGGTGCCGAAAACTGAGCACCACCGAGCTCGAGCGCAAGCAGGCGGTCCAGGCGATCCAGCAGAAATACGAGAAGGAGATCAAGAGTCTCATCAACAACACGCCACCCGGCAACGCGTATCTGCTAACGGGCTGGCTGTATGAGTGCGGCAATATTATCGGAGGCGCTCCGGGGACGCATAAACTCGTGAAAGGGGGTAAGCTCGTCGCTTACGTTCGGGGAAACAACGTGGACCTGAAAAAATACTATGGGAAGTACGTCGGGGTGAACGGGGAAGACAGCTACCATCCCCGTTACCAAGAGCCGGTGATCGTGATCCAAGCCGCGGGCCAGATCCAAACGATCGGCACGGGCGAGTAAAAAAAACCGGCGGGGTTTGTGGGGCGCAGGCGCGCGTTGGTTGGAGGAGCCCCTGGGGCTTTCTCTGGGGCGTGCGCAGGGTCACGCGGCGGACGCTTTCCTAAAGTCGAGTTGTTTTCGTCAGAGTCTGCGTTGTTCCTCCCGGCGGGGGTACGGGCGGGAGGAGCCGATGTTCATCGCTTTTGCTTGGGAT
>SBBH01000108.1 GCA_005239795.1 Planctomycetales bacterium | reverse complement strand
GAGCCGCGAGGAGCAGAAGGGGGATCTTGCGCGGGGGCTCGCGGCGATGGAGGAGGCGTTCCCCGGCCGCTTCCGGCGCGTCTTCACGCCCCCCTGGGGAAAATGGAACGCGGGGACAGCCGAGGCTTTGCGGGAGACGGGGTTCAAAATCCTTTCTGCCGGGTTTCCTGATTCGCGCCGCCAGCGTTGGATGGGGCCTTTGGCTAAGCGCTTGCGCCTCTTGACGTTGGGGGCTGCTTCCGTGTCATACCACCCGGGCCCTGTGGCAAATCATCGGGACTTGGTGGAGCTTTCGGTGAGCGTAGATGCGGATCTCCTGGGGCAGGAGGAGACGCGGTCTGCTGAGTCCTTGTGGGTCCAGGTTCACAAGGGTCAGCGACGCACGGATCTTGTGGGTGTGATGCTCCATCCTCGGGCGCTGGCCGCGCCCGCCGCCCGCCAGGAGCTTTATCGCTTTCTCGCAGCGATCCCGGGAAAAGGCGAGGGGGCCTACCGCGTTGTGTCGCTTTGGGCCCAGGCGCAGGCACATATTCCCCCATCAGTTTAAGATTGAAAATTTATTGTTTAAACTCTATTTTCATTGATAATGGAGTGTATGCGCTACATACCTCGCCTTCTTGATCCCAAGCTCCAAGCCGTCTTGCGACGCGGCAAGAGCGTTCTTCTCCTGGGGCCGCGCCAAACGGGGAAAACGACCCTTCTCTCGTCGACGCTCCGTGGGGATCTGTCGCTGTCGTTTGTCCGGCCCGACGTGCGTCTGCGATACGAAAAGAATCCGGGCCTGCTCGCGTCGGAAGTCGAAGCGCTCCCGCGCGCCACGCCGGCTGCGGCGCTTCCCCTCGTCCTTCTGGACGAAGTCCAGCGGATCCCGCCCCTCCTCGACGTCGTCCAGGATCTGATCGACCGAAAGATGGCTCGCTTCGTCCTGACGGGTTCGTCGGCCCGGAAGCTCAAACGCGGCCCATCGGTAAACCTCCTGCCCGGGCGGATCGTCCCGTTGCGGCTCGACCCGTTTGTCCTGTCGGAAATGCGCGCACCCGCTCTCGAAACGCTTCTTCTGGATGGATCCCTGCCGGGGATCCTCTCGCAGGAAGACCCAGCGGCGCGCGAGGAGGATCTGCTGGCATATGTCACGACTTATCTCGACGAGGAGATACGGTCGGAAGCGATCGTCCGACGCTTGGCAGCCTTCGCCCGGTTCCTGGAACACGCCGCGGCCGAGTCGGGAAGGCTCGTCAGCTTCCGGAAACTGTCGCAGGAGGTGGGCGTCGCCCATACGACCATCGCGGCTTACTACGAGGTTTTGGAGGATTGCCTCGTGGCCGAGCGGGTCGACCCGATCACCGAAAGTCGCGCGCGCGCGCGCCTGACGAAGTCGTCGAAGTATCTTCTGTTTGACGCGGGCGTGCGCCGCGCCTTGGCGCGCGAGGGGAGGCGGCTTCCCGCCGAGACGATGGGGCACCTGTTCGAGCAGTGGGCGGGTCTAGAGCTCATTCGCCTGTCGCGCTTGGCGAAGACCGCTTTCCAGGTCCGGTTCTGGCGGGACCCGGCCGGACCCGAGGTCGACTGGGTCTTGGAGCAGGAAGGAGTTTATGTCCCGGTCGAGGTCAAGTGGAAGGACGCGCCGGTCCCGCAGGACGCGCGGCATCTCCAGCTTTTCATGAGCGAGTATCCCTCGGCCGAGCGGGGATATCTCATCTGTCGGACGCCCCGCCGGCTCCAGCTGGCTCCGCGCGTCGAGGCACTCCCCTGGCAGGAGATCGGGCAGACAGCCCCCGGCTCTTGACCGCGTCGACGAGAGGGCAGGCCATTGCCGGTTGAGTGTTCGAGACCAAGGCCACGAACATTCAGATCCTCCATACGACGTTCTATCGGATCTCGGGGAACTATTTTAAGTCGACTGCCGAGATCGAGGCGTGGTGGGAAGAGCACCAAAACGAGTTTTAGTCACCGATTTGGGCAGCGCGGACAGGCGGTGTCCTGGCTGACGCATTGGGTTATGGTCGGAGGACAGCGTGTTTCTTCCTTGGGGCAACTTGTGTCAACAGCGGTACAGGCCGTAGGCGTCAGCGGACATTTTGTCTTCGCTTGGGGGCAGGCGGTCTCCTGCGCCAGGCAGGCGGTGCCGATCAGAGGACAACGGGTTTCCTCCTTCGGACAGGCAGTGTCCTCCGTGCGGCAGACGGTGAGGACGGGAGGGCAGGAGGTCTCGGTTTTCGGGCAGGAGGTTTCCTGCGCCTGGCAGACCGTTACCTGAATGGGGCATCCCGTCGCTTGCTTGGGGCATTGGGTATCCTGAACGGAACAGGCGGTCACCGTGAGGGGACAACGGGTTTCAGCCTTGGGACAAGAGGTTTCCTGCGCCTGGCAGGCCGTCGCCGTCAGGGGGCAGACGGTTTCTTTCTTTCCGCAGGTTGTTTCCTGGTGAACGCATACCGTGAGCTTTGGGGGGCATTCTGTTTCCGTTTGGGGAAAGACTGTCGCGATCGGTTCGCGGGAAAACGCCGTCGGGGAGAAGACATGGAGGAGCAGCCAGCTTGCCGCGAGGAAAACAGTTCGTTTGGACATGTTTGGCGCTCTCCGTTAGATCACGGGCGCTGGCCTATTCCCATTCTATCGTCGCTGGCGGTTTGGAACTAATATCATAGACGACGCGGTTGACCCCGCGCACCTCGTTGATGATGCGGTTGGCGACGCGTCCCAGCAGATCATAGGGAAGATGCGCCCAGTCAGCGGTCATGCCGTCGGTCGACTTCACGGCGCGGATCACCGCAGCGCATTCGTAGGTCCGTTCATCCCCCATGACACCGACGGACATCGTCCCAGGAAGTAGCACGGCGAACGCCTGCCAGAGCTCGTCGTAGAGTCCAGCGGCGCGGATCTCGTCGGTGACGACGCGGTCTGCCCGGCGCAGAAGGTCGAGCCGCTCCCGTGTGACCTCCCCCATGATCCGGACCGCCAGGCCCGGCCCCGGGAAGGGGTGGCGCCGGATGAAGCTGTCGGGGAGGGCAAGAAGCCTTGCGATTTGCCGCACCTCGTCCTTGAAAAGAAAACGGAATGACTCCAAGAGTTTGAAGCCGATCGTCTCAGGGAGTCCTCCGACGTTGTGATGGCTCTTGATCGTCGCGGAGGGCCCCCCCCAGGGAGAAACGGACTCGATCACGTCGGGATAGAGCGTCCCCTGCGCCAGGTAGGCGGCGCGGGGAATCCGCCGGGCCTCTTTCGTGAAGATATCGATGAACAGGCCCCCGATGATCTTCCTCTTGCGCTCGGGGTCGACCACGCCTTTCAAGGCCGCGAGAAAGCTCTCGGCCGCGTCGGCCACGTGCAAGTTCAGCGGAAAACGGCTGTCCGAAGACGAAAAGGCTTTCTCGACCTCCTCGCGTTCCCCGGCGCGCAGGAGGCCGTTGTCGACGAAGATGCAATGGATCTGTTTCCCGAGCGCTTTTGAGAGGAGCGCCGCGAGCGTCGACGAGTCGACGCCGCCGGAAAGCCCCAGAATGACGTTCTGGTCCTGGACCTCCTCGCGGACGCGCCGGATCTCCTCTTCGATGAAGGAGCCCATCTTCCAATCGGCTTTGGCCCCGCAGATCTCCAGCACGAAGTTTGCAAGGATCTGGGGGCCGTCGGGGGTGTGCGCCACCTCCGGGTGGAACTGGACGCCGAAGAGGCGTTCGCGCCGGTTCTCGATCGCGGCGTGGGGAGAGTTGTCGGAGGTTCCGACGGCCAAAAATCCCTCGGGGATCGATTCCACACGGTCCCCATGGCTCATCCAGACGGTGAACCGCTCGGGGAGCCCTTCGAAGAGGGCGCTTTTGGCGTCCTTGGCTTGCATCAGAGCCGCGCGGCCGAATTCGCGGGCCGCGGAGGGGGAGACGCTGGCGCCCAGCGCCTGGCAGAGCGCCTGAAGGCCGTAGCAGATTCCTAAAACCGGCTTTTTCATTTCCAGGATCCGCCGGTCGAGCTGAGGTGCCCCCTCGCTGTAGACGCTCGCGGGACCTCCAGACAGGACAAATCCTTTGGGATTGCGCGCCAGAATTTTCCCAAAGTCGCCACGGCACGGGACGATCTCGCAGTAGACCGAGAGCTCCCGTATCCGGCGAGCGATCAGCTGTGTGTATTGAGATCCGAAGTCGACGATCGCGATCCAGTCGTGCGTCATAGGGCGATTCTAAAGCGGCCAGGCTTCGTTTGGCGATCTGTTTCATCAGGCGTATACTAGGGAGGCAGTCGTTGGAGCGGAGGGGGAGAAAGGGGGCCTTATGTCTTTTGGTGATCCGTTTGAAGATTTCAAACGCAAGAAGGAGCAGGGCGCCGCCAAACCGCCCCCGCCCTCGAAGTCGCCGACGCAGGAGCGGCTCGAGAAGATCAGCGACTATTTCCCGGCGTTCGGCCATGCGCCGTCAACCGGACCTGTTTCGACTTCCGAGGGGCCGCATGCCCCCGCCGCGCGGATTTCTCCGATCCCCAACCTCAATCTGGTGGCGCTCTGCAACGTCTTGAAGGCCAAGGGATATCTGACCACTGAGGAGGTCCGCAATATCCTTGAGGGGAAGTCCTGATTTCTTGGTCCGACGCGCGCACGGGGAGCTCGCTTGGCGGCGCGCCCAGCGGCTTCTGCGGACGCCTCAACCTGTCAGCGCTGCACGCCCCGGGCGGCTCCTCTGTGACGGGCACTGGCGGCGCGATTTCGCCTCTAACGATTATTTAGGGCTTGCGCGCGACAGGCGCCTAGCGCGCGCCGCCGGGGAAGCAGCGAAGCGTTTCGGCTGGGGAGCAGGAGCCTCGCGTCTTATTTCGGGAACGACAGATCTTCACCAGGCGCTCGAACGGGCCATCGCCGTCTGGCAGGGGACCGAGAAGGCACTCGTCCTTTCCAACGGGTTTCTGGCGAATCTCTCGGTGCTCTCGGCTACGGCTCGCGCGGGAGACATCATCCTTTCGGATGCGGCCAACCATGCGAGTCTCATTGACGGGATCCGCTTGAGCCGTGCGGATGCGGCCATCTATCGGCATCGCGATATGGATCACTTGGCTTCTCTTTTGAAGCGAATCCGGCGCCGCGGCCGCGCGCGCGGGATCTGGGTCGCGACGGAGAGCCTTTTTTCAGCGGATGGGGATGTCGCGCCGCTTCGGGTTGTCGTGGCGCTCGCCCGGCACTACGGCGCCTGGGTCTATGTCGATGAGGCGCATGCCGTGGGGGTGTACGGAAGGGAGGGACGAGGGCTCGCCGATGTCCAGGGGGTTCTGGAGGCCGTCGATCTGCGCATGGGGACTTTCAGCAAGGCGTTCGGAAGCTACGGCGCCTATGTCGCGGGGCCAGCCGCCGTGGTCGATCTGCTCTATAACGCCGCGCGGCCCTTTGTCTTCACGACGGCTCTCCCGGCTCCGGTCTCGGCGGCTTCTCTAGAGGCGTTGTCGGTTGTTCGCAAGGAGGAATGGCGCCGGGCGCGGCTCTGGAAGCGGGTCCGCGAGATGCGCCAGGGACTCCTGCGCCAGGGATGGGACCTGATGGGCTCCGAAAGTCAGATCTTGCCGGTCCGGGTCGGCACTCCGAGCGCCTTGGCCGCGATCGCAAAACGCTTGGCACGCGCCGGCGTCTGGGCCGGGGCGCTTCGCCCCCCGACCGTGCCCAACGGAGGATGTCGTCTGCGCGTCTCGGTGTCCGCCGCGCACAGTGCGAAGGACGTGAGGGAAGCCTTGGCCGCTTTCGGGTCCGTTCCCAACAAGGGCCGGAAAGGGCCTCGCGTTTGACGCCAAGTCCCCCTGGGGTACGCTACATATTAGAAAGCATGCCAGACGGCGAGCAAAACTCTTCTCCTGGGAATGGAGAGAGGATTTCGGAAGGACCCGGCGCCCGGCCCGCGGAGATCCTGCTCGTGGAGGATTCTCCTGAGGATGTGGAGCTCACGCAGAGGGCTTTGACGGCGGGAGGGATCCCTGTCAATCTTCACACTGTTGACGACGGCATCAGGGCTCTCGCCTACCTGCGCCGAGAAGACCCCTATCGTGAGGCTGTGCGGCCTGACATCATCCTTCTGGACCTGAATCTTCCCCGCAAGGACGGTCGCGAGGTGCTCCGCGACATAAAGGGAGATCCGGCCTTGAAAACGATACCGGTTCTCATTCTGACCACGTCGGGGGATTCTGCGGATGTTCTGGAGACCTACCGCCTCGGATGCAACTGCTATCTGACGAAGCCCATGGGACACGCCGACCACAAGCGCTTGGCGATGGTGCTCAAGGAGTTCTGGCTCAAGGTGGCGACGCTTCCGCCACGATGATGCGACGACCTTTCGCCCCCTGGATGGTTCAGCTGTGGAAGATCTTTGGGCTCGCCGCGGCCTATTGCGTGACAGGGCATCTGGGATTGCTCCTGGCGACTCCGCCCGGTTACGCGAGTCCTATCTGGCCTCCCTCGGGAATTGCGCTGGCGGGCATCCTTCTCTTGGGATTCGGGCCTGGCCTGGCATCGTGTTGGGCTCTTTCTCTGTCGACATCATGACCGCCATTCGAGCGGAGAATGCAACGTCCCTTTTCACCCCTGTCTGCTTGGCTGCCAGTATTGGCGTCGGGGCGGCGCTTCAGGCATTGGCGGGAGCCTTTCTGGTGCGCCGCTTCGCCGCCTGGCCAGGTTGGATCGAGGCGGAGATCAACATCTTCAAGTTTCTGTGAATGTTCTCTGGTAAAAATCGTGTAAAAGTACGTTTCATGAGCGTCAACTTTTTCTCCTTCGGCCATATTCCACGAACGTCATTCCTTTCTCTTTTTTGCGACTGACCTCTAACCACTCTCTGGGATTCCAAGTGGGAAACTGGACATCTCCTTCGGCGTCCTGCTCGATTTGTGTTAGGTACATGCCGTCGGCGTATGGAAATGCCTCGCTGTAGACCTGCGCGCCGCCGATGACGAAAACTGTCTTCTCGCCCGCCGCGCGGCAGGCGGCGACAGCGGCATCGAGACTGGCATACCTCGCCACGCCGGAAGGAAGGGGATAGTCGGCGTGGCGCGTCAGGACGATGTTGCGCCTTCCGGGGAGGGGCTTGCCGATCGATTCCCAGGTTTTCCGGCCCATGACGACGGCGTGTCCTGTGGTGAGTTGTTTGAAGCGTTTCAAGTCTTCCGGCAGATGCCAGGGGAGCTTGCCGGCGCGACCAATGACGCCGTTCTTGGCGACGGCGGCGATAATGAAGACCTTCATGGTGTTGGAAACATCAAACACCAAAAGACAAACATCAAACCCCGTAGGCTCGTCGGGCTATTGAAGAAAATATTTTCCTTGGCTCATCCGCTTCAAGGTGAAGTTCGCATATTTCGGAGGCAAAGTGGACGTTTTCCTCGAGGATCAGTTCAAGCCAATAGACGCTTTCCTTGGCTTCCCGCAACGTAATGCGTATGCGATGTTGGAAATCTTTGGGGCCTAGAGGATCATTTGCTTCGCGGTAATTGGCTCCGACAGAGCCGGCGGATCTAACGAGTTGGCGAACGAGCTCCCGGTTGATGATGTTGGCGGGTAATTTTTTGACCAATTTTAAAACGCTTTTAGCGAAGATCAGCGTTCGGTCTTCTAAGTCGAAAGGATGTCTTTGTTCCTTGATGTTTGCCGTTTGCCGTTTGGTGTTTGTTTCACTCATACAGCAACCTTGAACGGGATCTTCGGGTGCGGATCGTAGCCGGTGATCGAAAAATCCTCGAACGAAAGCTCCCAAAAAGGCTTCTTGGCGATCGTTAGGCGCGGCAGGGGTTTGGGCGCGCGCTTCAGCTGTTCCAAAAGCCCCGGAATATGGTCGTACTCCGTCATCGAGCCGTCCTCCTTGGCGGTGTAGATATGGGCGTCGACGATCGTGTGGCTGAAGTAGCCGACGGCCAGGTTCGCCTCCTGGGCGATCATTTGCGTGAGCGTGGCGTAACAGGCGAGGTTAAAGGGGATCCCGAGCGCCAGGTCCCCGGAGCGCTGGGTCAGGTGGCAGTTCAGCCGTCCGTCGCGCACGTCGAAGGCGAAGGTGTAGTGGCAGGGGGGGAGCTTGCTCGCCGTGGCGTTCCCCGGCTCCCAGGCGGTCACCACCAGCCGGCGGCTCGTGGGTTCCGTCTTCAACTTGTCGAGGACATATTGGATCTGGTCGATTTCCTGGACGCGCCACTCCCCCGTCCCCTTGTCGCGCTGGGCGCTGGGGAAATGCCTCCAGTAATGGCCGTAGGCGGTCTCGAGATTTCCGTCGGCGTCGGCCCAGGCGTCCCAGATCTTCGTGTGCCGGCGGAGGTTGCGGATGTGGTCTTCGCCCGAGAGGTACCACAGGAGCTCTCGGAGCATCGACTTCCAGAGGATTTCCTTGGTGGTGAGGAGCGGATACCCCTTCGCGAGGTCCACGCGGTAATGGGCTCCAAAATAGGAGATCGTGTCGACGCCGGTGCGCGAGGGTTTCCGGCGCCCCTCGCCCAAGACCAGGCGCACAAGATCGAGGTATTCCTTCATTGAGAAGCGGAGTATAGATCGTCATGTGTCATGCGTCATCTGTCATGCGAAAGGTGGAGAGCCACGCAGAAGCGAGCACCAGGACGGCGCGAGCGTCGATTAGATTTTTGGACTTGTGCTCTGCCGGTCGAGAGTGCTAAGCTCTGTGGCGCGATGGGACCGGAAGCTTTAAAACTTGTCAGGGGTTTGGGAGCGTTGGCTCTCGCATTCCCATTTTCCTGTCTGTGCGCATCGCCAGCGGAGCCGGAGATGCCCAGAATGCCGCTTTCTGTCGGCACGGTGACGGCAGTCCGGCGCCAAGAGGGGGCCGCCATAAAGGTCTACAACTTGAAAGTCGACCGGGCGCGAGATTACACGGTGGGGGCCGGGGCTGTTCTGGTGCACAATACCAGTATCGATTGGCGTAAGTTCAGTATCGATTGGGGTACGTTCAAAATTTACGATAGCAAAGGAGTACTTTTGACTCAGACCGAAATTCTTACTAGGGTCATAGCTTACAATAAGAAAGAAGTGGATCGTCTCACACAATTATTGGAAGAGAAATCACAAAAACTCAAAAGACTATTAGATGCTGGGGCCACTAAGAAGAGCACATTGACAAATTTACGATCAGACGTGTCTAAGTTGAAAAATCGTATCACACGCACGATAAATCGATATGAAACACGTAAAGAGGAGCTGCGTCAGTTGATGGAGTACTTAGAATAAAGATGCCGTTATAAGGGCTTTGGTGCCGGGGGAGGCGCCGCCAGGTCGCAGAGCTCGCGCAGGAGCATGTTCGAGCAGAACCTCATGTACTCGTCGTTCACGCGCTTGAAATGCTCCCAGCCGAGGTCGACCTCGCGGTCGCGCTGGCGGGCCCAGGCGCGGAGTTTTTTTTCGACTGAGACCGTGCGCGCTGAATAGACCTGCTGGACGGCGGCGGCGACTTTGTCATGGCCGCGGCTCCCCGGGAGGAGCGCCGGCGAGGCCCGGTCGGACATCGACCAGATCTGCGCGCGCCCGGTCGGGCGCACAAGGTTCGTCGCGAAAAGATAGAGGGTGATCGTGGCGGTCGGAGGATCGTAAGGGTCGTGCTCCGTCACCAGGCCGAAAAAGACGCCGTCGGCTTTCATCTCGCGGCCGATACGGACGGCATCCTCAGGGGACTCGATCGTCCAACCGTTGGCCGCCATGACGTGCTGGGCCTCGGTAGGCCAGACGACGTCGAATCCGGGGAATGACGCGCATTCGGAGGCGAAGAGGTTCGCGACAGCGACCGGATCGAGGCGGCTCGCGGTCAGATTCGAAAACGGCAGGACGACCACCCGCTTGATGTCGGGAAAGGGATTGGCAGGATTGGGTCCCAGGACGTAGAGGTCGCGGGTGGAAATGCATCCTGCCGCGAGGAGAAGAGTCTCAAACAGCACAAACTTCCCCAGCACCTTTGGGATTTTGGGTTTGGGATTTCCTTGGGATTTTGGATTTTGGGTTTGGGATTTATGAATCCCCACCCACAGCCCCTTCATGCTATTCCCCGAGGTGGTCCAATATATTGGCGCGCACAGACCAGATGTTCCGGCGCCCGTCGCTCTCGCGCAAGAAGAAGATCCGGTTGTCCTTTCCCCAGACGGGCCACGATTCGGGCTCCTCGCCCTGGGTGAGCTGTATCCGGTAGCGGCCGTCCTTGTCGGTGATCCAGATGTCGTCCCCCTTGTCGGCGCGGTGTTCTTTCTGGGCGGCCAGGCTCTTATAGACCGTGGCGTAGGCGATGTAGCGGCCGTCCTTCGACCAGGAGGGCTGGATCGCGGCCCATTCGTTTGAGGAGACGATCTCCCGCTCGTGATGGGTCGCAAGATCGATGACCCAGATGCTGTAGTAGTGGTCGTCACGTCCGCGCGGCCGCTGGAAGGCCAGGCACTGTCCGTCGGGGGACCAGACCGGCCTCAAGCCCCGCGTCACCTCCATCGTGGTGGATTTTATCACGTCGACGATCCGAATCACCCATTCCCCGGACATCGGGTCGTCGGCGCAATAGGCGATCTTCCGCTCGCAGATCTTGCCGTTTTCGTCGAGGCGCTCAAACCACGAGGGATATGCCTCGTCGACGGGGGAATTCGTCAGGGCGATCGGCTCAGTCTTCTCGTCAGAGGGGGCGATGAAGATGTCGAAATTGCCGTAGCGGTCGGAGGCGTAGGCGATGAAGTCCCCCCGCGGCGAGAACGCCGGCGTGATGTACTGGAACTGGGCGTCGTCGGTGCGCAGCGTCAATCCCCGGCCGTAGGCGCTCTTCAGGTAGAGGTTCGGCTGGGGGTAGTGGATCGTCCCGTCGAAGAGGAGCCGCTGGGCATCGGGCGAGACGTCGAAGTGGCGGATCTGCCCCGTGTCGATCTCGGTGTGGCGCTCGGCGGCGGTGGTGATGTCGGTCCCTTTGAAACGGACCGGCAGGGGGGCGACGGCCTGTTCGGTCGAAATGTCGTGCGCCGGACGGGGGACGTGCGTGACGCACCCCGCTGCGCCGGCGGCCAAGAGAACACCCCAGAGGACGCCGCGGGTCGTCATGCTTCGCCCCTTGTATCGGCGGTCTGGATTTCCGGGGCAAGTGTTTTTTCGCGTTTCAAGGGGGGGGAAAGCCCCACGGCATGGGTTCGGTTGCGGCCGGCGCGCTTCGCCTGATAGAGGGCCTGGTCGGCCGTCCGGACGATGGCGTCGGCCTTCTCAAATCCCATGGCGTGCGTCGCGGCGCCCAAGCTCGCGGTGACCTGGAGCGGTTCGCCGGCGGCGCTCTTGAACGGTTCCTTCTCGATTTTTTTTCGGATCCGCTCGGCCGCCTTGTGGGCCTTGTCGATGTCGGAGCCGGGGAGCAGGACCGCCAACTCCTCGCCGCCGAAGCGGTAGGCGGAGTCTGTTCCGCGGATCGACTCCCGCAGAATGGTGCCGATCCGCTTGAGGACGATGTCTCCCGTGGGGTGGCCGTGCGTGTCGTTGATCCTTTTGAAGTGGTCGATGTCGACGAGGATGAGCGAGAGGGGGGCGCCGTACCGCTCGGCCTCGTCCACGTTGTGTGAGAGCCGCTCCTCGAAATGGCGCTTGGTGTAGAGCCCCGTCAGGCCATCGGTGAGCGCCCGGGCCCGCAGGACCGGCGCCTTTACCGCGAGCGCGATATGCTTGGCGAGATCCTTGACGACATATTCCTTCTGCTCGAACTCCTGGGGGGAGTCGGCAGCGTCCTCCTGGGAAAACCCCAGCCGCAGGGCTCCCAAGGGCTCCCCCTCGGCGATCAAGGGAACCGTGAAATAGAGCATCTGCTCTTGGGCTTCTCGCAGGAAGACCGGCGTGAGCTCGCGTCCGCGTGCAAAAAGCTCGCCGTGGGTGCGGGGGGAGATCTCTCCGGACGAGAGAACCTGCTCGCCGACGCGGTGCAGGTAGGGGGCGAACCGCCGGTGGTCGCGGTCGTAGAGGAAAAGGGTCATCTCTTCGGCGCCCACCAGGTCCGCCATGATCTGGAAGACCGCGCGCGAGAGGCGGTCTAGCTCCGCCTCCTCAGCCGTCAGGCGGCTCACCTCACGCATGGCCGTCAGGATCTCGACCTGGCTTTTCAAGCTCAGGGCTTGCGCTGCCAGATGCCGTTCGAGGTCCGATTTGGCGCCGGCCTGGGCCGCGAGCGCTTCGGCCCGGCCTTGCCAGCGGAAGTCGCGATAGCTCAAGAACGCCGTCGCCGCGCCCGTCGCGAGGCAGAGGAACGTCGGGGCGGCGCTGAGGTGAAGTCCCGCCAGGCTCAGGAAAGCGACGGCACACGCGCCGCACCCCAAGGCCATGAGCGCCGCGTGGGGAAGCGACGAGAGGACCGCGAAAACCCGTTCGGGGATCCAGAACTTGAGCCACAACAGAATGTGGCGGGGGACCATCTCTCCTCTACTTTTCGGCGGTTTCGCCGCCCGTCTGGAGATGAGGTTTGAGCTTTTCGAGGGTCTTCGGGCCGATCCCTGGGACGGTGTCGAGCTCTTCCAGGGATGCGAAAGGACCTCGGGAGACGCGCTGAGCCAGGATGTTCCGGGCGATCTGCGGGGCCATCCCGGGGACCGTCAGAAGTTCTTCGTAGGTCGCCGTGTTGAGGGGGACGGGGGTCTCACGCACCTTGGGAGG
>SBBH01000226.1 GCA_005239795.1 Planctomycetales bacterium | reverse complement strand
GTGTCGTTCCCTGCGGGGTTGTGGGGCGGGACCACGCCGGCGCCTTCCTCAAGAGCCGCTTGAGCCGCATTTCGAAAAACGTCTCAGGGATCATCGTGGATCCGACACGCCCCACGATCGAGAAGACACGGATGGTCGCTCAGGCCCAGCAGGTGCTTCGGATCGACCGCGAGAAGCGCGATCGGATAACGGCCGCCGTCGAGTCCCGCGTCGTCCGGTTCGTTCGGGAGTGGGTCCGGCGTGTCGATGGCGTGATCCTGTCCGATTATGGGAAGGGGCTTCTCACGGAGAGCGTCCTACGCGCCGCGATCGACGGGGCGCGCCGTGCGGGGATCTTCGTCCTCGTCGATCCCAAGGGAAAAGACTATCTCCGCTACCAGGGGGCGACTGCCATCACTCCGAACCGCCAGGAGGCGCAGGAAGGGAGCGGCATAACCCTGGACGGGCGCGCGTCGATCCAGCGGGCCGCTCGGCACTTTCTGTCGAAGATGGGGCTTGAGACGGTCTTTATCACGCTAGGAGCCGAGGGGATCGCGTACCTCGATCAGAAGGGGGTAGTGGAGATTCTGCCCGCCAAGGCCCGCTCCGTCTATGATATGACGGGGGCGGGGGACACCGTGATCTCGATGCTGGGGATGTCCCTGGCTTTGGGGGCCGATTACCGGACAGGCGCGATCCTGGCGAATCATGCCGCCGGGATCGTCGTGGGAAAGCTCGGCGCCGCAACTGCGACCCGCGAGGAGGTGTTGGCGGCCCTGGGCGAGATCGAGCACCACACGAAGGTCCTGTCCTGGAAAAATCTTAAGGAGGAGCTCGCCGCGGAGCGCCGGCGCGGACGACGGATCGTTTTTACCAATGGTTGTTTCGACCTTCTCCACGTCGGGCATGTGCGGCTTCTCGATCAGGCCCGCCATGCCGGGGATCTTCTCGTGGTGGGGGTCAACAGCGACGCTTCGGTGCGCGCTATCAAGGGGAAGAAGCGACCCATTGTCGGGCAGGCCGAACGCGCGGCCGTCTTGGCGTCCTTGGCCTGCGTCGATTACGTGGCGTTGTTCAACGAGCCTACGCCTGAGCGGCTCATCCGGGTGGTGCGCCCGGATATCCTCGTCAAGGGAGAAGATTGGAAGAAGAAAGGGGTCGTCGGCCAGTCGTTCGTCGAGTCCTACGGCGGGCGGGTAGAGTTGGTGCGGCTTCTGCCAGGGCGCTCCACCACGGACCTCGTGGAGCGGATCCGCGCCGCGGAGAAATCATGACCGATGTGTTGTGCGCGATGAGCCGATCTTCCACGTTCGTTTCATGGCTCATGGCTCATGGCTCATGGCTTCTTTGATGAGCCTTCCCGCCGCTTTCCTCGATCGGGACGGAACGCTGATCGAGGATGTCGATTATCTGACATCGGTCGAAAAGATCCGGATTCTCCCTGGGGCTGTCGAGGCGGTTCGGCTTTTGAATGCCGCACGGGTCCCCGCGATCGTTGTGACAAACCAGGCGGGGATTGCCCGGGGGTTCTTGAACGAGAGGAAGCTGTTCACCGTCCATGAGGCGTTCCTAGCGCGCTTTGCGGCCCAGGGGGCGCATCTGGCGGGCGTCTATTATTGTCCGCATCATCCGGAGCATGGCGAGCCCCCTTACCGGCGCTCATGCGCCTGCCGCAAACCCCAACCCGGCCTCATCCTCTCGGCCGCGCGCGATTTTGACCTGGATGTCGGAGCCTCGATGATGGCGGGGGATTCCCCCCGCGACGCGGGGGCCGGCCGGGCGGCCGGTTGCGGGGCCGTCTATGCGATCGGCGCGCCGCCGGGCGCGATCGACCCGGACTGCCGCGGCGCCTACGAGGCGGCCCGGAAAGCCCCCGATCTGCTCGCGGCGGTGCGGGAGTGGCTCGCGGGACGATGAAGCCTGGGCGCTCGGCCAAGGGCGCTCACCCGCCCACGCCGGATCCGCGCGTGGCGAATTTCCTGGCGTCGATGGAGCTCGAGCGAGGGGCGCTCGGGAACACCCTGGCGGCCTACCGGCGCGATCTGGCTTCCTTTGAGGCGTTTCTCGGAAAGACCCGGCGGGATCTTTTGGGCGTCGACGCGGCCGACATCACCAATTATTGCGGGACGCTGGCCGCGCGGGGATTGTCTGTCGCCTCGATCGCGCGCCATGTCGCGACGCTGCGCTCCTTCTACCGGTTTCTTTCGGCCGAGGGGATTTACGCGCACGATCCGGCGGTCTGGGAGGCCCCGAAAAAACCCCGGAAACTCCCGGAGGCTCTGGGGTCGGCCGAGATCGAAAAGCTTCTCGCGGCGCCCGACGCCCGGAAGAAAGGGGGCTCGCGCGATCGGGCGATCCTCGAGCTCATGTACGCGACGGGTCTTCGCGTCTCGGAGGCGGCGGGGCTCGCCGTGGGGGACGTCGATTTCGAGGTTGGGTACGTCCGGTGCCGCGGGAAGGGGGACAAGGAGCGGCTCGTTCCCGCGGGGCGCGCGGCCCTGGCGGCTGTGAAGGCCTACCTCGGCCGCGAGCGGCCGGCGCTCGCGAAAGGGCGAGCGGAGGAGCCGGCGCTTTTTCTTTCGCGTTCGGGGCGCCCCTTGGACCGCGTCGCGCTCTGGGGGATCTTGCGCAAATGGGCCAAGGTCGCGGGGGTGCGCAGAATCCATCCCCACATCCTGCGCCACACGTTCGCGACGCATCTCTTGAAAGGGGGGGCGGACCTGCGCGTGGTCCAGGAGATGTTGGGGCATGCCGACATCAGCACCTCGCAGATCTACACACATGTCGACGTGAGCCGCTTGAAGGACGTGCATCGCCGCTTTCATCCCCGCGGCTGAAAACCTTTCTCAGTGCTTTTCGGAAACGCTTTGCTCATGACTGTTCTTGCGGGTGGATGACACTGACCAAGGGGCTCTTCGGCAAGGGAGGCGCCCCTTCAGGTTTCGCAATGTCGGGTTTTCGGGAGGCGGGCGACGGGTTCCTGAAAACGGGCTTCGGGTTTCGAAGCCCGGGAACATCATCCCGAATGGCAAAAGATGAAACCCGGTTCCCGAACGAAAACGGACGATTATAGCGAAACTTCTCCAGTGGGAGCGGTTGCTATGAAGAGGCTCTAAATATTATAAAATAGACTTGACCCCTTTCTCCTTTCTTCGGCGGGGATCGCCTTCTCGTAGATCTTGGCGTCGATGAAAATCCGCAGGAGTTCTTGGTCGAGCGCGCCGTGCGCGGCCTCGTCGGCGAGGATCGCAAGCGCCTTCGCAGTCGGTATCGCCTTTTTGTAGGGGCGGTCGGAGGCGGTGAGGGCGTCGTAGATGTCGCTGATCGTCATCATGCGCGATTCCACGGGAATGGCTGCGCCCGAGAGCCCCTGGGGATATCCTCGGCCGTTTAGCTTCTCGTGGTGGGCGTAGGCGATTACGGGGGTTCGGTCGAGGTCGCGCGGCCAGGGGATCTGCTTCAAGTACTGGTAGGTGTGCGTCACATGCGACTCGATTTCGAGGCGCTCTTTTTCCGAGAGGCTCCCCTTGCGGATTCCCAAACGCTCTGCCTCGGTATCCGAGAGGAGCGTCAGGATGTCGCATCCCGGGAAGGCGAACGTCTGCTTGGGGATTTGGCGGATCCGGTCGCTTGAGGATTCCTCCAGGACCGTCGGCTCGTTCGCCTTTCGAATGAGGGTGAGATCCTCCTGGAGCCGAGCCAGGCGGCCGACGAGTTCCTCATCGGACTTGCCGTCCGTCTCCTCGGCGCGCCGCGTCGCCAGATCGAGTTTCCTCTGGATGGCGGCCAGCCTCAGGCCCAGCTGGATTTCGCGCCCCCGCTCCTCGATCACCGCGAGCTCCTCCGGGTAGAGCTTTTTCGCCTTGACGAGCACTGCTTCCCGCACCCCGATCTTGCCAAAATCGTGAAGGAGCGAGGCGTACTCGATCTGGCGGAGTTCCTGGCGCGTGAAAGCCGTCCGGGCGTACGGGCCGGAGCGCTCGGCGTCGACCGCCTTCGCGAGCTCCACCGTCAGCGCGGCCACACGCCCGGAGTGGCCCGCCGTCGTCGGATCGCGCGACTCGATCGCCGAGACCGAGGCGCGCACGAAGACGTCGAAGAGCCTTGTGATCTCGTCGTAGAGGAGGCTGTTCTCCAGGGCGACCGTCGCCTGGCTCGCCAAAGACATCGCCAGGTCCACCGAGAGTTTGTTGAAGGGGAGGACCGCGGACGTCGCAAACCCCTGTCCCAGCGCGCGCCGGGGGTTCTTGCGGCGGTTGATGAGCTGCAGGGCGCCCAAAAGCTCCCCCTTCTGGTTCACCATGGGGACGGTCAGCATCGAGACCGTGCGGTATCCCGTCTGCTCGTCGAAAAATCGGCTGAAATGATAGGGGGCTTCCGGCGGGGGGCGGTAGGCGTCGCGCAGATTCAAGGGGGTTCCGGTGATCGCCACGTGCCCCGCGATCGAGGCTTCCGTGATCGGAAGTGGTGTCGCCTTGAAAGGGAACGAGACGGAGTCGTTCTGGGCGAGCGTGAAGAGGAGCTCCTTGTCGGCGAGGTATCGATCGCGGTCCGCGGGAACGCCGGCCTTCTTGCGCACCAAATACAGGCTTCCCGCGTCGCAGCCGATGAGATCGCGCGCGCTCGAGAGGATGAGGTCCAGGACCCGCTCGGGATCGCGTTCCTGCGAGAGCGCGATCCCGATCCGATTGAGTTTGGTAGTGGCGTTGGCCGGGAGCGTGTGGCTCTTTCGGGTTGAAGCCCGCCGCTTCACATGCTTATCCTACGGTGATGAAGTCAATTCGGCAAAGCGGTCGTGGGAAGTTCAAACTATTACAGAGACGTTCTGGATTAAGAAATAAATCAAGATCGAATATCTCACAGGGGTTGAGTGGGAGGGGCCACGCCAGGCACAAGTTGTTTGCGCGGCCTTGAGAAAAGCCTCGAAGGGATTCGAGGGGCTGTTCTGCGCTGAATCAGATCGCCGTGGCGTGGAACCCGGCGTCGACGTGGAGGATTTCAGCCGTCACGCCGCGAGAGAGATCCGAGAGAAAAAAGAGGGCGGCATCCCCCACCTCGCCCGCTTCGATGTTGCGCTTTAAGGGGGCGCGTTCCTTCACGACGTCGAGGATCTTGGTGAACCCCGAGACGCCGCGGGCGGCGAGCGTGCTGACGGGCCCGGCCGAGACGCCGTTCACGCGTACCTTCGCAGGCCCCAGGTCGTAGGCGAGATAGCGGACGCTGGTTTCCAGAGACGCCTTCGCGGCCGCCATCACGTTGTAGCCGGGGACGACGCGCTCCGAAGCGACGTAGGTGAAGGTGACGATTGCGCCGGCGCCGGCCGCGGCGAACAAGGGGCGCGCCTCGCGCGCCAAGGCCACGAGCGTATAGGCGCTGACATCCTGCGCGATCCGGAACCCCTCGCGCGAGGTCTCGACATAGGGGCGCTCGAGATCCTCGGCCGGCGCGAAGGCGATGGCATGCACCATCCCGTCGAGTTTTCCCCATTTTTTCTGGATCGCCTCGAAGAGGGCCTTCACCGAGGCGGGGTCGGTCGCCTCGCAGGGGGCCGTCTCGGTGCCGGGGATCGTCCCGGCCAGCTCGCAGACGTTCTCCTTGAGGCGGTCCCCCTGGTAGGTGAGCCAAAGTTGGGCCCCCTCGCGCGCGCAAGATTGCGCCGTCGCCCAGGCGATTGAGCGCTTGTTGGCGACGCCGAGGATGAGGATTTTTCGGTTCGTCAGAAGACCCATATCGGAGGAGCTTATCGAGGGGAGTCGCCAGTCGCCAGTCCCCAGTCGCTGGTGACTCTTTTTGGGACTGGGAACCGGGGACAGGGGACTTTCGGCGTATTAAATGAAGTTGGTATGCGCCGGCGGGTGCTTCAGTTCCCACAGGAAGCGGTTCACGGCGTCGGGACGGCAGTTCGGCATGCACTTCTTCTTGCAGTCGAGCTCCGTCGCGGCGAATTTCTGGATGTCGCGCCGGCGGGCCGAGGCCCAGATCTCCTTAAAGGACTTTTCGTGGATGTTCCCGTAGGCGAACTCCTTGTTTTCGTAGTAGGGGCCGCAGGTGTAGACGTTCCCGTCGGAGAGGACGAAGGCGAAAAACGGCAGCCCCAGGCAGTGGTCGTAGGTGCGGTTGTGGTATTTTCGGAACGACTCGCGCCGCCCCACCACCTGGAAGCCGGGGCGGTTGAATCTCTCCGCCTCCTGCATCACCGGCTCCACCTCGGCCAGTGTGAAATTCTCCTCCCAGCGCATCGTCACCTGGTCGGGGTGCTGGACGAAGGGTTTCAAGGCCAGGTAGTCGACGCCAATATCGGACGCCAACCGCGCGAGCTCCGGAACGGTCTTCAGGTTCTGGGGGAGCATCACGATCTGCATCCCGATCGTGGCCTTGAGATTGTTTTTGCGCTTGAGTTCGACCGCGTAGCGCAGGTTCGCGACCGCCTTGTCGAAATCCTCGGGCTTGGTCTGGTGGATGGCGGCGTAGGACTCTTTCGTCCCCGCGTTGAAGCTGCACCGGATGAATGTCAGATAGGGGAGGGTTTCGTCCGCTTTCTTGGCCGTCAAGGGGACGCAGTTCGAGAAGATCCCGACGTCGATCCCGGCGTCATGGGCGGTCTTCGCGAACTTGGGCATGTCGGGGTGGACGAACGGTTCCCCCTCGCCCGCGAACAGCGCCGCCTTGACCCCCATCTGGCCCATTTCTTGGAGGGTCGCCTCCATCTTGGCCCGGTCCAAGCGGCGGTTCTGGTAGCCGATGTAGTCGTAGGCGCAGAAGACGCACCGGTGGTTGCAGGAGCCCACGGGGGAGAACTCCACGTAAAGGGGGGCGATGTCCGCGCCCTGCATGAACTGGTGGAGGCGGTCCAGGTGGTGGTGGAGCTTGTGCCCGTCCAGATTGAAAAGAAAGTCGTTGTCCATGGGAGCGGAGGCCGCTGGGGGAGGCTCCAAGACGGATTCTATCACGAAACCTCCACCGGCTGTCGGGCGTCGCGTTTCCAGACGACGGGGCCGGGCGGCAGGACGCCGTTGTCCCCCTGGGCGCGGCGCGCTTCCTCCTCGGGGGTGAGCTCCCGGATGTGCTCGATCTCGCAGGAGGTGTGGCCGTACTGCTGGAAGCGGTTGGTCTTGACCTTCACGTCGCAGGGGTTGCAGTGGCCGTAGACGAAGCAGGGCTTGAAGATGTCGAGGATCCGGAACTTCGGGTCCAGGATGTGCCCCACAGCCGGGCGCGCCTCGTAGAGATCCGAGTGACAGCGGTAGACATGTCCCGAAGGGGAGATGAGGAGCTCCGTCGTCTTGCAGTCGCAGTATTTATTGAAGAGCCCTTCGATGGCGTGTGGATACCGATAGACGCCGTTCGCCTCGTTCTTGAAGACGCCGAGGTACTCCTTGGTCCGGAAGTCGATCCCTTCCTTGAGGCACTGCGTCTGGACGTCGAGGATGTGGTCTTTGAAGGACGGGTGCAGGACGCCGTAGAGTCCCACGCGGAACCCCGCCTCCATGAGTGCGTGGGTTTTCGGGATCAGCTCCTCGATCTTGTTCTGCCCGGGATGGTAGCTCACGCGGATCGGGGCGTAGGGGGCCTGCCGGGAGAACAGCTCGCGCGGGACCTTGCGGGCGAACTCCGCCGGATCGAACTGGAGGTTCGTCAGGAGGTCGAACTGGACCCCCTCCTTGACGCGGGAGACGACGTGATAGAACTCCTTGTAGACCGTCGGCTCGCCCCCCTGGAGCGTGATCGGCGTGCTGCCGGCGGTCTCGATCCGGTCGATGGCGGCCACCCACTCCTCCCCCGTCATATGCTCGGTGAGGATGCGCTTCCGGCCCCCCGTGGTGTCCTCATGCAGGTTGATGCAATAGGAGCAGTCGAGGTTGCAGGCCAGGGTCAGGAACGTCGCGATGTAGTTGTACGTTTCGGGGACGGCCAGGGGGTGAAGCGTCGACGTCATAAGAGGCTTCCTATCTCTAATAGATCGGCCGCCGGAGCGTGTTTCTTTGGAGGCGAGAGAGGGGGGGGCAGAGCCGTTTCTTCCGCGAGCATCGATTCGGTCATGACCCAAGGCGTGTTTTTGCGCGCCCAAAAGGCCCATTGGACGACCGACGCCGTGCGGATCCAGAAGGCCCTCATCTGGTAGTCATAGATCTTGTCGAGGCAAAGGTGGAACAGCATCCCTCCGACGAGGCTCCAGAGAGGGGGCCAGAACCAGGCGGCCAGCATCACCAGCCCCAGCGACTCGACTGTGTGGAAAAGGCAGAGGTGCCGGTGGCCGGGGTGGCGTTGGAGCCAGGTCCCGTAGGTGATGTGCCACCGGTAGGCTCGTTTCAGGCTCCAGTTTCGGTTGAAATAGAGGTGGTCGAGATAATGGTCGGTGTCGATCAGGACCCCGCCAGCCCAGAACAAGGCCGCCCCCACGGGATCAGTGATCGCCATCGCCCCCGCCAAGGGGGTCGTCAGTCCCACATGCCAGGAAACGTACATAACCCAGAAACTCTAGCCCCAGAGAGGGGGGGCGTCAAAGTCAATAGGAACGGCTAAGCCTCCATCGCCTTCATTAATTCCAGCTTGATCCCCTCGGCCGAGAAGCGCCGCAGGAGGTCCTCCTTGTCGACCGCCTTGATGTAGGCGTCCTTGGGCTCGACCTGCTTGGCCTTGACGAGTTTCGTGAGCGCGTCGTTCAAGAGGATCATTCCCAGTTTTCCGCCGGTCTGGATCGACGAGAAGATCTGGTGGGTCTTGCCCTCGCGGATGTTGGCGGCCACCGCCTGGTTCACGATCAGGATCTCCAGGGCTGCGACGCGCCCTCCGCCGACTTTCCTGAGGAGCGTCTGCGCGATCACGGCCTTCAAGGAGGAGGCCAGCATCAGGCGGATCTGTTCCTGCTCGTTGGCCGGGAACTGGTTGATGAGGCGGTCCACCGTGGACGGAGCGGTGTTGGTGTGGAGCGTTCCGAAGACGAGGTGCCCGGTCTCGGCCGTCTCGATCGCGATGCGGGTGGTCTCGAGGTCCCGCATTTCCCCCACCAGGACGATGTCGGGATCCTCGCGCAACGCCGCGCGCAATGCCGCGGCGAAGCTCTGGGTGTGGGTGTGGACCTCGCGCTGGTTCACCAGGCACTTCTTGTTGGGGTGGACGAATTCGATCGGGTCCTCGATTGTGATGATGTGGTCGGACCGATGGGCGTTCACGTGGTCGATCATCGCCGCAAGCGTCGTCGACTTTCCGCTTCCCGTCGGGCCTGTCACCAGAACCAGCCCCTTGGAGAGGAAGCAGAGTTTTTTGATCTCCTCCGAGAGCTTGAGGTCGTCGGCCGTGAGGATTTTTTCAGGGATCAAGCGGAAGACCCCCCCGATCCCGGACTTGTCCATGAAGATGTTGGAGCGGAAGCGGCCGACCCCTGAGAGGGCGTAGGCGAAATCGGTGTCGTGGCGCGCCTTGAACTCCTCGCGGTTCTTCTCCGGCATGATCTCCCAAAGCGCCTGGCGGTTGAATTCGTAGGTGATCGCTTCCTTCCCCTCGATGGGGGTCATCTCGCCCGAAAGCCTCAGCATCGGAGGGGCCCCGATCGTCACGTGGAGGTCCGAGGCTTTCCTGTCCACCATCAGCCGGAAATAATCGTCGAGGACGGCCATGCGCACTCCTTTCTTGTTTTGAGGAGCGCATTTTAAGGGGGGGGGCGCGCGCCGCCAGCGAAACTCGGCGCCTCAGGCGTGTAGACTGCTTAAGAAGATGAACGTCCAGACACCGATCCTCAGGGGCGCGGCTCTTCGGGAGGACCTGCGCGCGTGGGTCCTGGCGGCGGGGTTTCACCGCGCGGGGTTCGCCCGGGCCGGGCGGGTCCCCGACGCCGAGCGACTATCGGCGTGGCTGGCCGACGGATTCGCCGGGTTGATGGACTACATGGCGCGCACGCTCGAGAGCCGCCTCGATACAAACCGGGTCCTTCCGGGCGCCCGCACGGTGATCGCCGCCGCGCTCTTTTACCGGCGCCGCGGCGAACCGGTCCGCTCGGCCGCGTCCGCGGGCGAGGCCCAGGCCCTCGCGCGAGCCGGGCGCGGCGAAATCGCCTCCTACGCGCGCGGGAGGGATTATCACGCCGTCATGACGAAGCGCCTGCGCAAACTCGCGGCGGCGCTCCGGCGCGAGTTCCCCGGGGAGTCGTTCCGTCCCGCCGTCGACACCGCGCCGGTCCTGGAGCGCTCCTGGGCGCGCGCGGCAGGGCTCGGCTGGATCGGGAAGAACGCTTGCCTCATCGACCTGGCCGAGGGGTCTCATTTTTTCATCGGGGTGATCCTGACGACCTTGGAGCTCGCGCCGGACGCGCTCGCGGCGGATCGATGCGGGACCTGTCGCAAATGCTTGGACGCGTGCCCCACGGGGGCTCTCGTCGCGCCGTACCGCTTGGATGCGCGCCGGTGCCTCTCGTACCAGACGATCGAGAACCGGGGCCGGGCTCCCGAGGCGCTCCGGCCTGCCCTGGGGGGGCTCGTTTTTGGATGCGACATCTGCCAGGAGGTCTGCCCTTATAACAGACCGCGGGAGGAGTCGGGAGAAGCGGCCGATCCGGCGCTCGCGCCCCGGCCCGAGAATCTCTTGCCCGAGCTGGGTGTTCTTTTGCGCCAGACGCTGAAGGATTTCAAGGGGCGTTTCCCGGCGAGCGCCGTGCGGCGCGCCCGCGCGGCCGGTTTCTTGAGAAACGTGCTCCTGGCGATCGGCAACAGCGGACGGCCCGAATACAGGCCGCTCTTGTCGGAAGCGGCCGCTCATCCGGCGTTTTTAGAGGACCCGGTCGCTGCCGAGGCCTTGGCTTGGGCAGAGGAGTGCCTTGGACCTAAGATATCTCAATGATTGTCGGATCGCTCCGCGTGACGCTCCTCATCCGCTCGTCGCATTCTCTGAAGGAAAAACGGAGCGTCTTGAACCGCCTGAAAGACGGCCTGCGGCGCGATTTCAACGTTTCCGTCGCCGAAGTCGACGGTCAAGAGACCTGGCAGCGCGCGGATCTGGGGATCGCGGCCGTGGGCGTCGAGCCGCGGCTTCTTTCCGAGACGTTTACTGCCGTTCTCGCCTGGTTCCGGAGGCATCCCGACGTGGGGGTGACGGACCATCAGGTGGATCTCTTCTGAGGAGTTGACGTTCCCCGGCCCCAAGTTAGGATGTTCAATTGTTGAACGGTTTGGCGCGGACGCCCCTCAGGCGTTCCGGCATTCAGGAGAAGGCTCCATGCGCGAGGCGGTCCCGGCGGGAGGCTCGGAGAAGGAGTTCGCGGTCCTCGAGGAGATCGCGCGCGACGTCGACGTGAGCCAACGCCAGATCGCGCGTTCGGCGCGGGTCTCCCTGGGGATGGTGAACCTCATCGTGAAAACTCTTGTGCGCAAGGGGTATGTCAAGGTCTCGCGGCTCAATAAAAAGAAAGTGCGCTACATCCTGACCCCCAAGGGGATGACGGAAAAGACCCGCAAAGCCTATCTCTCGCTCCAGAAAACCCTCGCCCTCGTCCGGTTTTTAAAATCGCGCGTCCAAGAGATCGCGGCCCGCCACGGCGACGGGGGGCGTGGCATCGCCCTGGCTGGCGCCGGGGAGATCCGCGACATCGCGGAGCTGGCGCTTCGCGAGGCGGATCGTCCCTGCCGCCGGATCGTCGGGGCGGACGAGGGGCGTCCCGGGGAGCTTGTCTTGGTCTGCAGCCGCGCCGCGGCGTCGGGGCATGCCGTGCGAGGGGCCCTCCTCGTGGACCTCGTCGCCGAGATGGCGCGTCTGGGGCCCGTCTCCGGCGCGAGGCCTGGAGAAGGAGGGGGGCGCGTTGGGTAGGCGTCGACGGGGTGCCCGGATTCTTGTCACTGGCGGTGGCGGATTCATCGGGTCGCACCTGGTGGATCTTCTGGTGTCCAAGGGACATGCCGTCACGGTGCTCGATCTTTGGGAAAAGCAGGTCCACGGACGCCGGCCGCGCCCCTACCGGAACCCTGGCGCCCGCTACCTCGTGGGGGACGTGCGCCGCCTTGCCGATGTGCGCCGAGCCCTGGGCGGCGTGGAGGTCGTCTTTCATCTGGCGGCCCAGGTGGGCGTGGGCCAATCGATGTATGAAATCGACCGCTACATCGACCACAACGTGCGCGGTACGGGCCGCGTGTGGGAGGCGATCCTGGCGCTTCAAAAACAAAAACGTCCGCGCCGCGTCGTCGTCGCCAGCTCCATGTCGATCTATGGCGAGGGGATGTACCGGTGTGCCGCCTGCGGGCCGATGTCATCTGGGACGGACCGCCCTGCCGGGCGCCTCGACGCGGGACTTTGGGAGCCGGTCTGCCCGAGCTGCCGGAAAGCGCTCACGCCCTTGCCGACCCCCGAGGAAAAGCCACTTGCGTGCGCTTCCGTCTACGCCGTCACGAAGCGCGACCAGGAGGAGCTGTGCCTGGCCTTGGGCCGGGCGTACGGCCTCCCGACGGTGGCCTTGAGGTTTTTCAACGTCTACGGGCCGCGCCAGAGCCTGCTCAACCCTTACACGGGAGCCATGGCGATCTTCCTCTCGCAGATCCTGAACAGCCGCCCTCCCACGGTCTACGAGGACGGGCGGCAGACCCGCGATTTTGTGAGCGTTCGGGACATTGCCCGCTGCGGCGCCTGGCTTGTCGAGAGCGACAGGCTTGACGGCCAGGTGGCCAACCTCGGCACCGGGCGCGCGGTCTCGATCTTGGAGGTGGCCCGGACCTTGATCCGCCTGTGCGGCGCCCGGATGGAGCCCGAGGTGCTGGGGGCCTATCGCGCAGGGGACATCCGGCATTGCTCGGCGGACATCCGACGCTTGAAAGGAGCAGGATTCACGCCGCGCGTGGATCTCACAACCGGCATGCGAGAGCTTGTGGCCTGGGCGCGCACGTCCCGCGCCGTTGATGCCACACGCAAAGCCCAGGGGGAACTCGCCCGTCGGCATCTCGTGCGCGGGGCAGAGGGTCGATGACAGAGGCCGCCCCCGGGATGGTGGGGGTTGTTCTCGTCAACTGGAACGGCCTGGCGGACACCGAGGCGTGCCTGGCGTCCCTGGCGGGATGCACCGGCCCCCGGATCCTCCCGATCGTCGTAGACAACGCTTCCCAGGACGGCTCGGCGGAGGCGCTCGCTCGGCGCGCCGGCGTGACCCTTCTCCACAATCCTGAGAATCTCGGCTTTGCCGCCGCCTCGAACGCCGGCATCCGCGCGGCTCTCGAGGCGCGATGCCGCGCGGTGCTTCTCCTCAATAACGACACGCGTGTCATGCCGGATTTTCTGGCGCTGATGCTCCGCGAACTCGACGCGGACGGCGCCGTGGGGCTTGTCGGGTGCCGCATCGAGCGCGTGCGTCCCGCTGGGGAGGTCTGGTACGACGGGGGGTGGACGGATTTAAGCCTCGGGCGCGCCCATCACCGGATGCGTAATAACCTTGTGCCGGATTCCCCCTGCGACATCGACTTCATCACCGGTTGCGCGATGCTTGTTCGCCGCGAGGTTTTTGACGCGGTGGGTTTTTTAAGCGATCGGTACTTCATGTACGGGGAGGACAACGACTTCTGCCTGCGCGCCGCGCGCGCCGGCTGGCGTTTGCGCTACGTCCCGCGCGCGCGCGTGTTCCACAAGGTCAGCGCCTCGGGGGCCGACAGCCGCACGCCGCTCGGGGCTTATCTTTCCGCGAGGAACCGCGTGCTGTTGGCGCGGAACTTCGGGACGCCTGCGGACCTCTTGAAATTTCCTTGGCGTTACGGCGGGGAGATGGCGATGCGGATCGCGCGGTCGCTCGCGCGCGGCCGGTGGCATGTCGTCGCGCCGACCCTGGCCGGGATTGTGGCGGGGCTCGCCGCGCGCCGCAGCGGCGCGCGGGATCCCTATCGCCCCCCAGCCTGGATCCGCCGGCGCCAGGCGCTCTATCGGGACCGCAAGGCTGGACGGATTGCCTGATGGAGCGGGCACCCGGGACTTACGGCATCTTCAAGCACAGGGCGTTCTCGGCCTATCTGGCCGCGCGGACCTTTTCCGTCCTGGGCGCCCAGATGACGGCGGTGACAGTGGGATGGCAGGTCTACGTCCGCACCGGCTCGGCGCTGGCCTTAGGCGTCGTGGGACTGCTTCAGGTGGTGCCGGTGCTTCTTTTGGCTCCCTGGGCGGGACGTTACGCAGACCGAGCCAACCGCCGCGCGATCCTGGTGGTGACCCATGGGGTCCGCGCAGCCTGCGCCCTGGGGCTTTTCCTGACCGACCGTTGTCCCGACTGGCCCCTGGCCGTTCTCTACGCGATTCTTGTCGTCGACGGCGTTGCCTTGAGCTTCCAATCGCCGGCGACGCAGGCCTTGATGCCCAGCCTCGTTCCAGTGGATCTTCTTTCGCACGCCGTCGCCTGGCGGGTTGTCTCGTTCGAAATTTCCTCGATCGCGGGGCCCGCCTTGGCCGGTTTTTTGATCGGCTGGTCCGGTTTGTCCAGCGCCTACGCGGCCGCCGCGGCGCTCGGGGCTGTTTCCGTCGTCTCGTTGCTGGCCCTGAAGCGGCATCGTCCTGCCGCCCTCTCTTCCGGTTCCCTCTTCGGTGCCTCGCCGGGAGAATCCCTCTGGACGGGATTCCGATATGTCTGGGAGCGGCCGGTATTGCGCGGCGCTTTGGCGCTTGATCTTTTTGCAGTCCTCTTCGGCGGGGCGACGGCGCTCCTGCCGGTTTTTGCGCGCGACATCCTCGAGGTTGGCCCCGAGGGGCTGGGGATCTTGCGCGCGGCCCCTTCGGCCGGGGCGCTGGTCATGAGCCTGGGGCTCCTGCACCGGCGTCCCATGACGCGCGCGGGGCGCTCGCTGCTCTTCTGTGTCGCAGGGTATGGCGTCTGCATGACGGCATTCGGGCTCTCGACGAGTTTCCCACTTTCGGCGACATTGCTTTTCGCCAGCGGCCTCTTCGACGCCGTGAGCGTTGTCATTCGCCATACGATCCTCCAGGCGATGACCCCCGACGTGATGCGGGGGCGCGTCTCGGCGGTGAACGGCGTTTTTATCCAGACCTCGAACCAATTGGGAGAGTTCGAGTCGGGCGTGGCGGCGGCGCTTTTGGGGGCCGCCCGCTCGGTGGTCTTCGGGGGGCTCGCGACGCTCGCGGTGGTCTGCCTTTTTGCCTGGCGCGCGCCGAAGCTTCGCCGCCTGGGGCGCCTCGACGGGATGGAACTTGAGGCGCCAGTAACTTAGACATTGTGCCGCCGGAGCGGTTGGAGGTGACCGATCACCAGGCGGAGGTCAAGATTCGTTCGGATTGCGGGCGGGAGAACCAGGTAGTCTTTTGGCCGGCTACTTTCAGTGCGTCTGTGCCCCCGGGTTTTGCAACACCCATTATCTACGTGAGCTGACCTTTATTGATGAGCTGAACAGTCACGAGTTTCCCCAGTTCATAGGTGGATTCTGCAAGGTGCGAGCGTTCCGAAGAGGGCACGCAGTCCCCAGATGAGCCGGTAGTATTCGTGGCGGC